>NZ_BAAALD010000109.1:11902-24934 GCF_039528095.1 Kitasatospora arboriphila | reverse complement strand
GGGGGGGGGGGGCGGGGGGGGGGGTGGCCGAGAGTCCGGTCCGGAGCGCCGGGCGGGGTGCCGGTGCGCGGGCGGGCGGCGGCCGCGGGGCGAGCGGGGCCGGTGCGGCCCGGTGCCCCCAGGCGAGGGCGAGGGCCGCGCCGGTGCAGGCCGCGGCCGTCAGCAGCAGCACCGCCCGGCCCCGCGGGGTGAAGCGGGCGCGGGCGGCGGCGCGGCCGGCCCGCCGGGCGAGCCGCACCACCAGGTAGACCAGTCCGGCGGTCGGCAGCAGCAGCATGACCAGGCCGATCACGCCGAGCGCCGCGGCCGCGGGTGCCCCTGCGGCGAACGCGTCGGCGGTGTCGGAGAGTTGGCCGGTGAAGGAGTCCACCGCCGTGCGCAGCAGCCGGGGCGCGTTCCAGAGCACGTAGGCGACCTCGGCCACCAGCAGCGGGACCATGGCGAGCACCCACGCCGTCACGATCACCCGGGACGAGCGCTTCAGCCCCGCGATCTCGGGCGGGACGGGCCGCCGGGGCAGCATGCTGCGCAGGATCGGTCGGACCTTGCCGAACAGGTCGGGGACGCCGGCCAGGTCGGCGAGGATGTAGTAGCCGTCCAGCCGCAGCACGGGCAGCAGCTGCTCGACGATCTCGAAGTGGGCCACGTACACGGCGGCCAGCAGGAAGTCCCGGCCGGTCGCGAAGTACGCGGCGAACAGCACGCCGACGAACACCGCGTTGAAGTAGACGCCGCCGAGGTCGGTGCGCAGCCGGTCGGGCCGGCGCAGCCGGTACACGTCGGTGACGTCGGTGTACATCGCCGGCCACACCAGGTAGATGCCGCAGCCGATGCAGCCGGGCCGTCCGCCGCCGTAGCGGCAGCCGGAGGCGTGGCCGAACTCGTGGAAGACGGTGGACAGCACGGTCAGTGCGAGGACGGCGAGCAGCAGGGCCGGCTCCTGCACGGTGTTCAGCACGGGGGTCATCGCCCCGTGCACCGCGAACAGCCAGACGTCGGCGGCGGCGGTGAGCAGCAGGACGGTCGCCACCGCGACCGGCCGGTGCAGCCAGGACAGCGCGGCGGCCACGGTGTTGACCGACGGCGGCCGGAGCAGGACCTTGTGGGCGCGCAGCGCGAGCAGCAGGTCGGTGACCGGGACGGGTGCGGCCGCGGCGCTGCCGGCCGGAGGGGCGAGCAGGCCCAGCGGGCGGAGCTTGTGGTCGAGGAGGTGGGCGATGTGCTCGGGGCCGAGTTCCAGGCCGGAGCGGGCGCCGACCAGTTCGGCGATCTCACGCTGGGTGCGGGTGCCGTCCAGGGCCTCGGCCACCAGGTAGAGCAGCCGGCTGAGCTGGACCATCTGTCCGTCGGCCCGCCGGACGAGGTAGCGGGGGGTGGTGAAGCCGGAGTCGCGGTACTCGCCCTGCAGGGTGAGCCCGGGGGCGGGCCGCGGTACGTCCTCGGCGGTGCCGTGCGGGACGTCGTGCGGCACGCGGTGCGGGGCGTCGGCGGCGGGGTGCGGGCCGTCGGCGGTCCGCGGTGCGGGGCCGGCCTGGCCGGGGTCGGTCGGTGGGTCGGTGGGAGGCTCGGTGCCGGGCCGCGCCCAGGCGTCGGGAACGGCCGGCCGTCGGGTGTCGCCGACGGTCGCCGGGCGTTCCGCGGCCATGGGGGTCCGGCTGCCGATGCCGTGTCCGCTCTCGGTCACGTCACCTTCCGGGCTGGCAGTCGTTGGAAGTGCGGAAAGTGTTTCCGGCGGCGATTCCGGCGCCACCGGAAACACTTTCCGCATGATTTCCGTGAACGGGTCAGAAATGCCGGTCGGGGGCCCGGCCGCGAGCCGGCTGCCCTGCCGGCCGCCTTCCGTTCACAGCACCCGGGCCGTCCACGCGGGGCGGCGGGGCGTCAGCGGCGGAGCATCCGTCACTGGTGGATGGAGATGTACTGCTTCGCCTCCGAGGCCGCCAGGGAGTCCCAGGAGTGGTCGTTGTAGGAGACCGAGTTGTTCTCCGCGTAGACGACGGCGTGCTTGGTGACCGTGGTCTTGTGGAGGTTGAAGCTGAAGCGGCTCAGCGCCTCGCGCTTGGGCAGCAGCTCGGCGGTCTCGGTCTCCAGGACGGACATGTCGATCATGGGGATCCATTTCTCCGTACGGTTGCGCTCGGGGCGGCCGCGGCTCGGCCGCCCCGGTCGGACGGGTGTCCGACGGCCTGGACATTACGGCGGCGTCACGACGCTGAGCAAGCAACCGGATACGTCGGGTGATCGATTTCGCGGGAATAGTGCCTGCATTCGCACGGCAATGCCGGGCGGTCCGAAGATCGAAAAGTCGGTCGAATTCGGCGGGGTTCCGGGATTCTTCGTATCCGAGGTTCTCGGCGGCGCGCGGGGGGCCGCCGACTTCACTCGATCGGCTCAGCTCACCGGCGTGTTCCCGGACGGTGCGTCAGGGCCGGTGCGGGGCGGGGGCGCGTCCCGCGGGGTCGGCCGGGCGTCCGGCCGGCGGTGCGCCCGGCGCGGGCCGGACGAGCGGGGCGCGAACCGCGGCACCGGTTGTCCGCGTCCTGTCGACCGGGTGCCCGGGATTCCAGTCGATCGACGGGGGTGCCCGCCCGGGGCCGGGGCTAGCCTGACCCCGGGGGTGGGGCAGATCAGCGGCAAAGGGCACGAATCCATGGACGATCTCAGGCTCTCCGTCCTGGGGCCGATGCAGGTGCGGCGGGGGGCGGCGCAGCTCAGGACGGGCGGCCCGCAGCAGCAGGCGATGCTCGCGGTGCTCCTGCTGCGGCGCGGACTCGCCGTCGGCGCGGGAGAGTTGGCGGAGGCCATCTGGGGCGACGAGCCGCCCGGCACGGCCACCGGCATCATCCGGACGTACGCCTGGCGGTGGCGGCGCGTCCTGGAGGACGGCGAGGGCCCGCAGGTGCTGGCCACCGGCGGCGACGGCTACCGGCTCGACCTGCCGACCTCCGCGGTGGACGTCTTCCGCGCGGAGGAGGCGGCGGCCTGCGCCGAGCGGGCGAGCACCGACGGCGAGACCGCCCAGGCGCGCGATCTCCTCGACGCGGCACTGGCGTTCTGGCGGGGCGAACCGCTCGCCGGCATCCCCGGGCCGTTCGCCGACCGGTGGCGGCGGCTGCTCGCGGACCGCCGGCTGGCGCTGCTGGAGGAGCGGATCGCCCTGGACCTCGCGCTCGGCGGCCACCGGCGCTGCGTCCCCGAGCTGACCGAGCTCGCCGCGGCGCACCCGTTGCGCGAGCGGGTCCACCTGTTGCTGATGCGGGCGCTGGCGCAGGCCGGCCGCACCGCCGACGCGCTGGCCGCCTTCCGCACCGTACGCCGCACCCTGGTGGGTGAGTTGGGGATCGGGCCGGGTGCCGAGCTGGAGTCCGAGCACCGCCGGATCCTGGCCGGCGGGAGCGTGGCCGCCGCGCCGTCGCAGCCCGCGGTCCGGGCCGCCGTGCCGCGGGCCGCGGCACAGCCGGTGCCAGAGGCGGTGCCCGGGCCGGTGCCGCGGCGGCCGGCTGTCGCCGTGCTGCCGGTGCCCGGCCAACTGCCGCCCGACACGTCGGACTTCGTGGGCCGGGAGACGCTGGTGATGGCGCTGGGCGAGGCGCTGGTCTCGCCGGTGAACGGGTCGCCCGCGATCGTGTCGGTGGCCGGCATGGGCGGGGTCGGCAAGACCACCCTGGCGCTCCACGTCGCCCACCAGGTCCGCCGGTTCTTCCCGGACGGCCAGCTCTACGCGGACCTGCGCGGGGAGGGCCCGGACGGCGGCCGCCCGGCGGCCGTGCTGGCCAACTTCCTGACGGCGCTCGGCATCGCGCCGGAGGCGGTGCCGGACGGCACGGAGGACAGGTCCGCGCTGCTCCGCTCGCTGCTCGCGGACCGCCGGCTGCTCCTGGTGCTGGAGAACGCGGACGAGGCCGCCTCGGTGCGCCCGCTGCTGCCCGGCACCGCCGGCTCCGCCGTCCTGCTCACCAGCCGTACGGGGGCGGCGAGTTCGCTCGCCACCCTGCACACCGACCTGGAGCTGTTCACCCCGGAGGAGGCGCTCGGCCTGCTCGGCCGGGTGATCGGCCCGGAGCGGCTGGCCGCCGAGCGGCCCGCCGCGCTCGGACTCGTCTCGGCCTGCGGCCACCTGCCGCTGGCGGTGCGGATCGTGGCGGCCCGGCTGGCGGCCCGTCCGGCGTGGACGGTCGCCAGCATGAACGACCGGCTGGCGGTGGAGGTCCGCCGGATCGACGAGCTGCGGATCGGCGACCTCGCGGTGGAGGCCGCGTTCGCCCTCGGCTACCGGCAGCTCTCGGCGGACCAGGCCCGGGCCTTCCGGCTGGTGGCCGCGGTGCCGGGGCCGGACATCGGGCTGAACGCCGCGGCGGCGGTGCTCGCGGTCGGCCGGGACGACGCCGAGGACCTGCTGGAGTCCCTGGTGGACGTCCGGATGGTGGAGTCGCTGCGGATCGGCCGCTACCGGTACCACGACCTGCTGCGCTCCTTCGCGCAGCGGACCTCGCGGCGCACCGACCCCGGCGAGGCCGCGGCCGCCCGGCAGCGGCTGCTCGGGTTCCTGACCGCGACCGGGCACGAGGCCTTCCGGCAGGGCTGCCCGGGGGACGAGATCGACCAGGTGTTCGCCCGGCCGTCGACCACGGGGCTGTCCTTCGCCGACCGCGTCGCGGCGCAGGCCTGGGTGTCGGCGGAGTCCGGGACGGCCGTCGCGCTGGCGCACCGGATCGGCACCGAGCCGCCGGACGGGGAGGGCGCCGACCCGGACCACCGGGAGCGGCTGAACGGCGCGGTCGACCTGCTGGTCATGCTGAGCCCGTTCGAACTGGGCCCGCACCGGGGGCCGTTGACCGAGGCGGTGGACGCGCTGGCCGAGGCGGCCGTCCGGCGGGGCGACGCCCGCGCCGAGGGCCGGGCGCGCTTCCTGCGCGGCAACATCGCGCTCGACCTGCACCGGCTCTCCGAGGCGCGCCGCCAGACCCGGCTGGCCGCGGCCGCCAGCCGGGCGGCCGGCGACACCGCGATCCTGCGGCAGGTGCTCAACGACGGCGGCCTGGTCGCCCAGTACCTGGCGGACTACGAGGAGGCCGACGCGCTCTACGGCGAGGCGGTCGAGCTGGCCCGCCGGCTGGGGCACCGGGCCGGCGAGGTGGCCACCCGGGTCAACGTCGCGCTGGCCCGGGTGTACGGCGGCCGGGCCGAGGAGGGCGCGGCGGTCTGCCGCGCGGTGCTCGCGGACCTGGCGCGGGGCCTGCCCGGCGGCCCGGCGGAGGAGGGCCCCGGCCGGGCCTACGCGATGTACGTGCTGGGCCTGGCCCTGCACACGCTGGGGGACCACCCGGAGGCCGCGGAGTGGTTCGGCCGCAGCATGGCGCTGGCCTCCGGCCTCGGTCTGGAGGTGCGGGCCGCGCAGTCCCGCTACCGGCTGGCCGACAGCCTGCGGGCGGCGGGCCGGCTCCGGCAGGCGGTGGAACACGCCGAGGCCGCCCTCGCCGCCTGCGAGGACCTGGGCGCCGAACGCGACCAGGCGCACGCGCTGCTGGCGCTGGGCCGCGCGCTGACGGAGCTCGGCGAGGAGGGCCGGGCCCGGGCCTGCCTGCTGCGGGCCCGGGCGCTGTTCACCGGACTCGGCCTGCCGGTGGACGCGCACCACGCGGACCTGGTGGCCGGCCTGGTGGCGGTGCGGACGGTCTGAGGGCCCGTCGGGAGGCGTACCCGGTGCCCCGGCACCCGGGTACCCCGCCCGGCCGGAGCGGGCCGGGCGGCGGGCGGTGCGTCAGGAGACGGTCGGCGGCCGGTGGTAGTCGGCCCCGGTGCTGTTCCACGAACCGATGTGGATGTCCGCGATGTGCGGCGAGGACCCGCCGGAGGTGTCCCCGGCGGAGGCGCCGGTGTTGTTCCAGGACTCGATCGGGATGTCCGCGGAGGCGGCGCCCGCGGGGGAGGTGCCCGCGGTGCCGAGCAGCAGCACGGCCGCCGCCGCGCCGGTGAGCAGCGCCCGCCGCAGGACCCGCATTTCCGTCGCCTTCTTCATCTCCGGTCCGCCTTTCTGTCGGCCCCCGGTCGGACGCGCGTCGCACCGGGGTCTGAATTCCGGTGGCGCACGCGTGGGCCGGGCGGCGTTTATCGGGTTGTACATCGGTTGTAGATGTGCTCGGGATAGCGTTCCTGTGTGCCGTCGACCACGGCACGGAAGACCGCCGGAGACCATTCCGGCGGGTGCTTTCCGGAGCCGTCCGGGGGATTCCCGGCCGGCTCCGACCGGGGTGTCCGGCGTACCGGCCGGGCCCCCGTCCCGCACTCGGTTACTCAGGAGTTGTCATGCGTCGAATCCCGGTTGGAACGGCCTGTGCCGGCCTCGTCCTCGCCCTGCTGGCCGTCCTCGGGTGGGCCGCGTCGCCGGTCGCCGGCGGTGCGGTCACCGCGGACGGCGCGGTGGTGTCGACCGACGCGACGACCGGGGACTTCCCGGCCTGCTGCTGATCAGCGGCGGGCCGGACCGGAGCGGTGGGGCAGCAGGCTGCCCCGCCGCCCCAGGCAGCGCATGCCCTGCTGGTAGGCGTGCACGGCCCCTTCGCTCTCGCCGGCCCTGTCGAGGATCTCGGCGAGCTCGGCCCAGGCGAAGGCGGCCTGCCGGTCCGCGCCGGACGCCTCCAGCATCAGCGCGCCCCGCTCGCAGGACTCGCGGGCGCCGGCCTCGTCGCCCTGCTCCTGGAGGGCCGCGGCGAGGACGAGCAGCGTCCGGGCGGTCTCCAGGCGGTGGCCGGGGCCGAGCAGTTCCAGGGCTCTGCGGGCGTGCTCGGCCGCGGCCGCCGGGTCGGCGGCGAGCAGTTCGGCGCGGGCCATCGCGGTCTCGCAGTACGCCAGGTCGATGCTGCTGCCTTCGCGGACGAGGGTGTCGGCGCTGCGGCGCAGCAGGTCCCTGGCCGCCTCGACGTCGGGTTCGTCGCGCTGCAGCAGCACGGTGGCGTAGGCGTTGCGGAGGCGGGCGACGGCCCGCTCGTTCTCGCCCTCCGCGTAGATCGCCAGCGCCCGCTGCACCAGCATCAGGGCGTTCTCCGAGTCGCCGCTGCGGTGGGCCGCCAGGCTGGCGTTCCAGTAGACGGCGCCGAGCGCCTTCGGGTCCTCCACCTGCCGGGCCTGCTCCAGGCCGAGCGAGGCGAGGTAGGAGGCGCGGTGCAGGTCGCCGCGTTCGGAGTGCAGCCCGACCAGGGTGGACAGCAGTTCCATGCCGGTGACGGTGGGCAGCAGGCCGAGCCGCTGCACCTCGGCGAGGGTGGTCTCGGCGAGGTCGACGGCGTGCGCGAGGTCGCCGAGCTCGCGGTAGCAGCGACAGAGCGCGACCACCACGGTGAGCCGGCCGGCGCCCTGCCGGGCGGGCCGGCCGCCGGCGTGCAGCCGTTCGTAGCGCACCACGGCCTCCTCCAGCCGCCCGCACAGCTCCAGCGCCTGGGCGGTGCCGAGTTCGGCCTGGGCGGCGATGTCGTCCTGGCCGGCGTCCGAGGCCTCGGCGGAGACCTTCTCGTAGGCGCGCAGCGCGCCCTCGCTGTCGCCGTTGCGCAGCATGATCTCCGCGTAGCGGAGCTCGACCTCGATGTCCTCGGTGCGGGCGCGCGGCATCAGCCCGAGCAGCGCCTTCGGGTCGCAGCCGAGCCGCTCGGCGAGCTGCTCGACCACGCGGGTGGTAGGCACCCGCTTGCCCGCCTCCAGCAGGGAGACGTAGCTGGGCGACAGGTCGTCCCCGGCCAGGTCGGCCTGGGAGAGTTTCGCGGCCCGCCGGAGCTGCCGGATCCGGTTGCCGAGCTCTTGGCTGTCCGCCACGGCGCACCCCTTCTTGACTCGATCGCGAGACTATCAGTCGCGGAGCGCTGTCAAGGAGGGTTCCGATCATTCCGGCCGTTCGGGCCGGGCCGCGGGGTGTCACCGGCTCAGCCCTCCCGGCGGGCGTGCAGCCGCTGGTAGACGCAGCGCCCGGAGCGGTACAGGCCCGCCGAGTCGCGGCCGACCCGGTCGGCGAAGAAGCGGGCGTAGGCGGCACGGGGTCCCTCCTCCAGGGTGCCGAGCAGCCGGGCGGCCTCCGCGGGCAGGCGGTCCAGCGAGCGGAGCACCCCGGCGGTGATGTCCTCCACCGCCTCGACGCACAGCCCGGCCGCGGCGGCGGCGCGGGCCGGGCCGTGCGCGTCGGCGGCCGGCCACTCGTCGGCGAGCAGCAGGTGCCCGCCGGGCCGGAGCACCCGGGCGGCCTCGGCGAGGAAGCGTCCGGCGTCGGGGAAGCAGTGCACGGACTCCACCGAGACCACGGCGTCGAAGGAGGCGTCGGGGTGGGGCAGCCGGTCGGCCTCGCCGTACCGGAAGTCGAGTCCGGGGGCGGTGTGGTCGCGCCGGCAGAACGCCACGTTCCGGGGCGAGGCGTCGAGGCCGGTGACGGTGCGGGGGCGGCGGGTGCGGGCGAGTCGGGCGGTTCCGCCGCCGCGGCCGCAGCCGGCGTCCACGAGGGCCGCGCCCTCCAGCGGGGCGGGCGCGGCGGTCAGGTCGTAGAGCGCGCCGCCGTGCCGCCCGGTGCCGGGCAGCTCCGGGTCGGCGCACGGGTCCGGCCCGTCGGGGCCGGCGGTGCAGTGGCCCATGTTGAGGAAGGTGAACCACGGGTCGGGGTGCAGCAGCGCGATGAGGTCGTACTTCGCGCGGTACAGCGCCCCGGCGCCGCCCGGCTGCCCGGCCCCGGGGGGGGGGGGGGGGGGGGGGGGGGGGGGGGGCCGGGCGGGGGGGGGTCGGGGAGGCGGGCGGCGAGGTGGTCGGCGATCCGCCGCCAGCGGTCGGGGCCGGCGGCGGGCAGCCAGGTGAGCCCGTCCAGCAGGTGCAGCGCCTGCTCGGGGTCGAGCGGGGCGAGCAGGGCCGGGTCGAGCGGCTCGGGCGGGTGCGCGGCGGGTGCGCTCACCGCGGCGGCTCCGCGAGCCGGTTGAGGCCGGCCCGGTCCTGGCCGCTGACGAGGGTGCAGGCGTGGCCGGGGAAGTGCGGGCGGACCTTGACCGCGGGCACGGTCATCCGGACGGCCAGGGCGAGCCGTTCGGCGCCCGAGGTGTTGACGCCGGAGGCGTGCAGCGCCCGGTCGGTGAAGACGGCGCACTGGCCGGGCCGCAGCGGCAGGGAGACGGCGCGGCTCTCGTCCACGTGCTCCGGCGGGACGAGCAGGGTGGCCCGGCGGCCGGGGCCGGACGGCCGGGCGGGCAGCACGGCCCGGGTGCCGGGGACGAAGCGCAGGCAGCCGCTGTCCTCGGTGACGTCGCTGACGGCGATCCAGAAGGTGAAGTGCAGCGGCGGCTCCAGCCCGTACTCCTCGCCGGGGGCGTAGACGCCGCCCCAGTCCTGGTGCCACTGGAACTCGGGGCCGCCGGAGGCCTTGGCGATGAAGGTCGACCGCCACACCAGCAGGTCCTCGCCGTACAGCGCGCGGGCGGCGGCCAGCAGGGCGGGGTGGGTGATCAGGCGGTGCACGGCCGGGGAGTCGAGGTGGCGGCTCTCGATGTACGGCACCGGGCTCGCGCCGCCGCGGCCGGCCACCAGGTTGGCGAGCCGCCCCTCGACCTGCTCGGCGGCGGGGGCGGGCGCGCGGCCGGGGGAGTCGAGCACGGCGGCGAGTTCGGGGCGCAGCGCCTCCATCTCCGCCACGGACATCAGGGTGAGCGGGCCGAGGAAGCCCTGTTCGCGGTAGCTGTCGCGCTGCTGCTGGGTGAGGTCGGACACGGGGTCGGCTCCTAGGTCGTCGATGCAGGTGCAGGTGCAGGTGCAGGTGCAGGTGCGGGTGCGGGTGCGGCGGCGGTGCGGGGCGGTGCGGCCGCGGGCGGCGGGTAGTGCCGCGAGGTGCCGAGGACGAGGTGCTCCCACGGGTCCAGGGCGACGCCGAGCGCGGCGAGGGCGGCGGTCTCCACCGCGGGGACGGGCCGCTCGGGGGTGCTGCCCGGCGGGGGCGGCGCGAGGAGGCCGTCGATGCCGTGGCCGGGCGGCAGCAGCCGGGCGAGCAGGGCGCCGCCGCCGGGGCCGGCGAGTCCGGCCCCGCCGTGGCGGTCGCACCACCGGTCGGCGTGCTCGCGCAGCCGGGGCGGAAGGCCGGGCCGGACGGCGGTCAGCACCCGGGCGCGCACGCCGCCGAGCACCTGGTCGTGGCCGCGCTCCTCGCGGGGGCGGCCCCGCTCGGCGGCGCGGGCGGCGGCGTCCAGGGCCGCCGGGCCGGTCTCGGGGAGCCCGGGGCCGGCCTCCAGGAAGAGCGCGGCCTCGCGGGCGGTGTCCTCGGCGTCGTCCGAGGAGTGGACGATGTTGAGCACGGTGTTGATCGAGCCCAGGTCCTTGCGGATGGAGCCGGGCGCCGACCAGGCGGGGTCGCCGCGGCCCTTGAGCTCGGCGAGCCGCCGGTGGACGTCGTCGGCCGGGCGGCCGGGGCCCTCCTGGACGGCGAGGGCGAGCAGCGGGCCGAGGTCGAAGAGCTCCTCGACCGTGCGGCGCAGCCCCGGGTCGCGGGCGACCGGTTCGTTGCGCCGGTGGAACGGGTCGAGCCCCGGGGGCGCGGCGGGCCAGAGCCGGTGGCCGGCGACGGTGAATCCCGCCGCCCGCACCCGGGCCACGACCTGCCCGGCCAGGTGTCGGCGCACGGCGTCGGGCGTGATGACCAGGAGTGCGGTGCGCCGGTAGTCGAATTCGGCCAAGGCCGGCCGTCCTTCCGTGTCGGACCGCGGTCGGGCCGCGGGCCTGGAACTGTTCCGTCTGTACTGTCGCGCATTTATGACACCGCCGGTCATCCCATCTGTCAAATGCCCGTGACGAGGCGTCGCAGCGAATGTGACTGACTACTTGACTCGACTGTCACAAACCTGCGAGTGTGCTCGGCGTACAGGGGGAGCACCGCGCCGCGGACCGTGCACGGACTTCCCGGGAACCCGGACCGGCCGGTCCGGCCACGGCGAAGGAACGGTGACCGCATGGATCCCGCACAGCAGGCGCCCGCGCCGAACGGGATGACCGTCCTCGGCGCGGCCGCAGGCACCGGAAAGACCGGCATCGGCATCGGCATCCTGCGCACCCTGCACACCAGGGGCGTGCCCTGCGAGCCGTTCAAGGCCACCGCCGTGGTCGCGCCCGACGACCCGGCGTACACCGCGGTCGCCCCCTGGCGGCGCGGCGTCCTGCACAACTGCGCCGCCGCCGGGCTCCCCGTGCGGTGGTGGAACAACCCGGTGCTGGTCGACCTCCCGTACCCGGGCGCCCCCGAGGGCGACCTCTGGGTGCGCGGCAGGCTGGTCGGCACCGCGCCGGTGGCCGGCGAGGACAGCCTCGACGCCGCCGCACTGCCCGCCGCACTGCGCCGCCACTGCGAGGAGGCCGTGCAGCAGGGCTACGACAAGGTCCGCACGGGCGGCCGCTGGCTGCTCGTCGAGGGCGCCGCGGGCGCGGGCGAGCTGGAGCCCGCCGACGACCTCGCCAACCAGGTGCTGCCCGCCCGCGCGGGCCTGCCGGTGGTCCTGGTGACCAACCCGCGGCGCTCCGGGCACCTGGCCGCCCTGGCCGGCCTCACCGGCCTGCTCGTCCCCGAACTCCGCGCCCTGCTGCACGGGTTCGTCCTCAACCAGATCGGCGGCACCGCCCGGGTGGCGCCGACGGCCCGCCGGCTCACCGCCGCCACCGGGCTCCCGATGCTCGCCGCGATCGCGGACTCGCCGCTGCCGTCCGGCTACGACGGCTCCGCCGGGATGCTCCGGACGCTCTACGACCGGCGCGCCCGCTACGTCGAGGAGTCCGGCCTGCTGGACCGCATCCCCGTCCCGGCCGCACCCCAGTCCCACCGAGGAGTTGCCCCATGAACCAGGTCTTCCGCCCCGACGAACACATCCTCAACGTCCTCGACGGCGCCCGCCGGACGATGTACGACGACGCCGGGGTGCACCTCGCCGACATCACCGGCGTGGCCGGCGCCGGCGCGGTCCTGCCCGGCGGCCTGCCGATCGGCGTCGACCGGATCACCATGCAGCCCGGCACCGCCTTCCCGCTGCACGTCCACGAGGGCGCCCACCTGCTGTACGTGCTGAACGGCCGCGGAGCCCTGCACATCGACGGCCGGGACTACGTGCTGCGCACCGGCGACTCCATCTACGTCCCCGCCGAGTACCCGCACGGCGTCCAGGGCCCGATCGACGACAACCCGCTGGACTTCCTCGCCTTCGGCGTGCCGCACCACCCCATCGACTCGCACACCCGGATGGTGCTCGTCCGCGACGAGGAACTCCTCGCCGGCGGGGCGCTGGAGGAGGCGGCCGCCCGATGACCGCCACCGCACCCCGCCCGGACGGCCCCGCCCACCTGCCGCTGCGCTGGGCCGGCGGCGAAACCCCCTTCGTCCTGTGGCACTTCGACTTCGACGGGGAGCGCTGGGCCGCCGTCCACACCGGAGACCTGCACGACGGCACCCCGGTGCCGCTGCGCATCGAGTCCGCCTGCCTCTTCGGCCACGTGCTGCGCTCCGCCCAGTGCGACTGCGGCTACCAGCTGGACGAGGCCATGCACACCTTCGCCCGGCAGGGCCGCGGCCTGCTGCTCTACGGCATCGACCAGGACGCGCGCGGCCTCGGCATCGCCGCGCACTTCGCCATCTACGCCATGCGCCAGCAGGAGGGCCTGGACACCGAGGCCGTCTACCGCCGCCTCGACGCCCCCGTCGACGCCCGCTCCTACGAGCCGGTCGCCGCGATCCTGCGCCACCTCGGCGTCGACTCCGTGCGGCTGCTCAGCAACAACCGCCGCCGCGAGACCTTCCTGCAGGAGGCGGGCTTCACCGTCGAGCGGGCCCCGCTGGAGGCCCCGCTGGACGTCCACAACATGAGCACCCTGATGCTGGAGAAGGAGGACCTCGACTATGCCTGGTCCTTCGAGACCCACGCCGACTGGCTCCGGCCGCTGCAGGAGTCCGTCCTGGGCAGCCCCGGGCGCTCCCGCGCGTACGCCGTCGTCCCCGGCAGCGGCACCGCGGCCGGAGCCAGTCGGCGTGGGTCTCGAAGGACCAGG
>NZ_BAAALD010000109.1:0-11892 GCF_039528095.1 Kitasatospora arboriphila | reverse complement strand
CCCCCGCCCGCCGAGGACGACGGCGAGTGGCGGCTCGCCGAGGCGCTCGCCGCGGCGATGCCCGCCGAACTGCCCGCCGGGCCGCTGGTGGTGTACCTCACCGACCTGCCGCGCACCGACGAGCTCGCCGTCTACGCCGGGCTCGGCGCCGCCGTCGTGGTGGTGCCGTTCGCCGAACTGCCCGAGCCGCTGCGCCGGGCGGCGGCCGCCGCCGGGGTCCGGCTGGTCGACTGGGAGCGCGGCAACGCCTACCCCGGGCCGCGCCCGCAGTGGCGGCCGGCCGGCGAGTCCGACGGCCTCGCCGCCTACGTGCGCGAGGACCGGGTCCGGCTGGTGCCGGCCGACGGCACCGCCGCCGCCCTCGTCGCCGCCGAACTCCTCTGCCGCAGCACCCCGGAGCGGTACCGCGAGGTCCGGCGGCACGGCCGGTGGATCGAGCTGCGCCCCGCCGCCGACCCGGCGCGGGCCGCGGCCGACCTGCTCGCCGACCCGGCCGCCGCCCGACCCGCCGCCGCACCGCGATGACCGCCGCGACGACGGCCGGGCCGGGTGCCGGGACGACCCGGGCGGTCTCCCGCGCCGAGGGCCTCGCCCTCGGCGCGGGCGACGGCCTGCTGATCGACACCTGCCAGGCCGCACCCGCCTCGATGCGCCGGTTCGCCACCATGAACCCCTTCCACCGCGACCGCCGCTGGCGGATCCCGGTGCCCGGCACCGCGCAGACCTCCCAGTCGCTGGAGAACGTCTGGCAGGCGCTCAAACTCGTCGACGGCCGCACCGACCTGAGCCTGCTCGCCCGGCCCGCCGAGAAGCGGCCGCCGGACCACCTGCGCGGCCCCGGCTTCGACTACGCGGCCTCCACGGTCAGCTTCGCCGGGCGCCCCACCGACCTGGTGACCGCCCGCTACCTGGTCTACCTGCCCGCTTACCTGCACGTCCTGGACCGGCTGGTGCCCGACGCCGTCGTCGCCGAGATCACCGGCGCCCTCGCCGCCGGCCGCGACGCCGTCTTCTACGACTGGGACGACAACCACGACATCGAGGACCCGCGCACCTCGTACAGCCACTCGGCGATCCTCGCCGCCTGGTTCGGCGGGCGGATCGAGGAGCTCGCCGACCGGCGGGCGGCCTGGCTCGCCGCCCGCCCGGGGTGCGCCGCCCCCTGCGGCCCGCCGCCGCTGCCCCTGACCCGCTACCGGCGGATCCACCGCCGCTGAAAGGCCGTCAGCCATGCATCTTCCCCGAGGAATAGCCGGCCCGCTCTACTGGCAGGAGCAGCGCCTGCGCGGCCGCGGCTCCGTCCGCGAGCGCCTGGAGTGGCTCCGTGCCAACCAGGAGCGCACCCCGGCCGAGATCGCCGAGCTGCAGTTCGACAAGCTCCGCGCCACTGTCCGGCACGCCTACCGGACCGTCCCGTACTACCGGCGGATCATGGACGAGCGCGGGCTGCGGGACCTGGATTCCCCGGCCGACCTGCGCAAGCTCCCGGTGCTCAGCCGCGACGTGCTGCTCCGCGAGCAGGACGCCCTGCTCTCCTCGGAGGCCGACCGGGCCACCCTGCAGACCAACTTCTCCTCCGGTTCCACCGGCCGCCGCGCCCAGTTCCAGCAGGACGCCGACTTCCGGCTGTGGATGCGCGCCCACCAGCTGCGCACCTACGAGTGGTGCAGCGGCTGGCAGTTGGGCGACCCGTTCGTCCTGCTGTGGGGCTCCGAGATCTACTGGTCGTTCAAGCAGCTCACCGACCGGGCCGAGAACCTGCTCACCAACCGGCGGGAGTTCAACACCTTCCGGCTGTCCCCGCAGCTGATCGACTCGGTGCTCGACCGGCTGGTCCGCTTCCGGCCGGCCCTGGTCAGCACCTACTCCAACGCCATGCACCTGATCGCCAAGGAGGCCGAGCGCCGCCAGGTCCGGATCCCCGGCCTGCGCGCCGTCCAGGGCACCTCCGAACCGCTGCCGCCCGCCCTGCGGGAGACCATCGGCCGGGTGCTCGACTGCGACGTCTACGACAAGTACGGGATGCGGGAGACCAACATCGTGTCGCACGAACAGCCCGGCGGCGGGCCGATGCTGATCCAGTCCGAGAACGTCTTCGTCGAGTTCCTCGACGAGAACGGCGACCCCTGCGAGGACGGGCAGACCGGCCGGCTCGTCCTCACCACCCTCAACAACCGCTCCATGCCGCTGATCCGCTACGAGACCAGCGACCTCGCGGCGCCGCTGCCGCACACCTCCGCGCTGCCCTACCCGTGCATGACCCCGGTCGCCGGTCGCCTCCAGGACCTCATCGTCACCCCGTCCGGCGACCACATCGACGCCTACCTGTTCTCGTACCTGTTCATGCGCTTCCCCGAGGTGCACTGGTTCCAGGTGGTGCAGAGCGAGCCGGACCGCCTGCAGATCAAGGTCTACACGCCGGAGGGTCTGCGCAAGGGCACCGCCACCGAACTCACCGAGCGCATCCGGCACCACACCGGCTACCCGTTCACCGTCGAGTTCGACAGCCTGACCCGCATGCCGGAGTCCTCCACCGGCAAGTTCCGCCTGTGCGTCTCCGAACTCGGCGCCGCGAGCACGGGCGGGGGTGCCCGTGCGACCGCCACGGCCTGACACCGCCCCGCTGCTGCCGCACCACGGCGAGGTGCTGCCCGAACCACCGCCTGTCCCGGCGCCCGCGCTGCCCTGGCACCCGCCGCACGACGGCACGCAGGTCCGGGCGCTGGTCGACACCCCGCTCCAGGACGGCGGCTTCGACCTCGGCCGGTTCGCCCGCTGGCTGCGCGAGGCCGACGTCCTCGACCAGGACCCGATCGAACTGCCCGGCGCCACCGTCACCCTGCCGCACGGCATGCGGCTGATCCGCCGCTTCGACGAGATCGCCATGCGCACCTACGAACGGCACGGCTACGAGCAGTACGACTACCCGATGCTCGTCCCCGACTCGGTGCTCGAACCCACCCGGCGGATCATGTCGCTGGAGGGCTCCCTGCTGTACGCCGGGGACGACGGCGACTGGGCCGCCGACCGGCGCCGCATGGTGCTCACCCCGACCGGCGAGGGCGCCGTCTACACCCACTGGGCGCGGATCGTCCGCTCCCGCCACGACCTGCCGCTGCGCACCTACCGCCGGGCCCGCTACTTCCGCCCGGCCCGCTCCGGCCGCAGCGTCTTCCGGGCGATCGAGGCCCCCGACATCTACGAGTTCCAGGCCTGCTACGCCGACGCCGAGCAGGCCCGCGAGGGCCTCGCCGACGCCGTCGCCATGGCGGACCGGCTCTGCACCGAGATGCACGTCCCGGTGCTGTGGTCCCGGCGGCCCCCGTGGACGAACAACACCGCCGTCTCCGAGACCACCATCGGCGGCGACGTGCCGCTGCCGCACGGCGGCACCCTGCAGACCGGCTGCCTCTACGGCCAGGGCAGCCGCTTCTCCGAGCTGTACGACGTCGGCTTCCGCGAAGGCGCCGAACGCCGGCACACCCACCACGTCACCGGCGCGCTCACCCGCCGCCTGGTGCTGACCCACCTGATGCTCGGCATGGACTCCGAGGGCGGACTGCTCGTCCACCCCGACCTCGCCCCCGTGCACGTGGCGCTCACCCTCACCACCGACGACGCCGAGCAGCAGGCCGAGGCCGGCCGGCTGGTCGACCTGCTCACCGCCCGCGGCCTGCGCTGCGAACTGCGGGCCGGTGAGGGCCGCACGGCCGCCGGCCGGCACCACCGCCGCTGGCGCCGCCAGGGCGTGCCGCTCCGGGTCTACCTGCAGCCGCGGCGGCGCCCCGGCGACCGGATCCGGGCCGTCGTGGTGCGCTGCGACACCCGCGAGGAGGCCGTGCTGCTGCCCGACGACCTCGGCTCGCTGGCCGCCCTGCTGCCCGCCGCCGTCGCCGAGGTCGGCGCCGGCTACCTGCGGCGGGCCCGCGGCTTCGCCCGCCGCCAGTGCCGGCCCGTCGACCGCGCCGACACCGCCCGCGAGGTGCTCGCGGAGCGCGGCGTCGCCGTCGCCCCGCTCGCCGACACCCGGGAGAGCGTGCTGGAGGTCGCCGGCTGGGGACTCGGCGAGGTGCTCGGCTTCCGCGAGGCCTCCGAGGCCGCGCCCTGCGCCGTCACCGGGCGGCCCACCACCTCCGTCGCCTACATCTCGCCGCGGACGTGACCGCCCCGCCCCGCCCCGGCGGCCCGCCCCCGCTGCGGGTCGTCGTGGTCACCGGAGCCCCCGGTGCCGGCAAGACCGAGGTCGGCCGCCGGCTGGTCCGCCGCTACCGCGGCCCCGCCGCGCTGATCGACACCGACACCGCCGCCGACGTCTACCCCTGGCGCGCCGACGAGCGCCAGTACGCGCTGATCGACCGCAACCTGCGCGCCCTGCTCGCCTCCTACCGGGAGTGGGGCGCCGAGGTCGTCGTGGTCAGCGGCGTCATGCTGCCCGGACGCACCCTCGACCGCTTCGCCGACCTGCTCGCCGACCCGGACCTGGAGTGGGTCTTCTACGGCCTGCGGGCCGGCCCCGGGCAGCTCGCCGCCCGCATCCGCGGCGACCACAAGATGCAGGAGGCCGACGGCCGGCTCGCCTGGGGCCACCTCGACGCGGAGGTGCCGGGCGTCCCCGGGGTGCGGCTGGTCGACACCGACCGCCTGACCCTGGACGGCGTGGTCGACGCCATCGCCGCCCGGGACGTCGCCGACCTGGCTCCCCGGGCGGTCGCCCCGCCGGTGCCCGCGCCCTCCGTGTCCGCCTCTCCGGTGCCCGGCGCGCCGACCCGGCGGGTCACCGCCGAGGAGGCCGCCGCGGTCTGCCGGGCGGCCCTCGCCGGGGCGGGCTTCCCGGCCCGGACGGCCGCCGCGACCGCGGACGACCTGGTCGCCGCCGAACTCACCGGGCGGCCCTCGCACGGCCTGCTGCGGGTGCCCGAGTACCTGGCGGAGGCGGCGGCCGGACGGCTCGCCCCGGCGGCCCGGCCCCGGGTCCGCCGCACCGGCCCGACCACCTCGCTGCTGCTCGGCGCCGACGCCCCCGGCGCCGAGGTCCGCCGCCGCCTGGTGGCGGAGCTCTCCCGCGCCGCGGACCTCGGCCCGGTCGTGGTCGGGCTGCGCGGCGCCGGGCACCTCGGCGGCCTCGCCCCGCTCGGCCGGGAGGTCGCCGAGCGCGGGCTCGTCCTGCTCGGCTTCGTCAACTTCCGCGGCGCCGGCGCCCGGGTCGCCCCGGCCGGCGGCACCGCCGGGGTGTGGGCGACCAACCCCGTCCTGCTGGCCTGCCCCGCCCCGCCCGGTCCGCCGCTGGTGGTCGACATGAGCACCAGCGCCGCCGCCGAGGGCGCCGTCCGCTCGGCCCTGCTGGCCGGCCGGCCCGTCCCGCCGGACCTGCTGACCGGGCCGGACGGCCGGCCCGTCACCGACCCCGCGCTGCTCTACACCGAGCCGGCGCTGGCCGCGCTGCTCCTGCTCGGCGGCGCCGCCGAGCACAAGGGCCACGCGCTGGCCGCCCTGGTCGAGGTGCTGGCCGGCGCGGTCGCCGGGGCCGGGCACGCCGCGAGGCCCCGGGGTGCGGGCAACGGCGGCCTGTTCGTGGCCTTCCCGGTGGACGCGCTGGGCCGCTCCGCGGCGGCCGTCGGCCGGGAGGCGGCCCGGCTGGAGGCGCACCTGCGGGCCGTCCCGACCGTCCGCGGCCGGCCCGCCGCACGGCTGCCCGGCCGCGCCCCGGCCGGGCCCGCCGGCACCCCGGACACCCTCACCGTGCCCGCCGCGCTCTGGGCGGAGCTGTGCGCCCTGGCGGGGCGCCCGGAGACCCGACCGACCGACCCGCCGACCCGGAGGAGCCTGCCGTGACCGCACCCGAGACCCGCCGCCATCCGCTGTTCGACGGCTGGCCGCCGCTCGCCCGCCGCACCGGCCCGGACGGGCCCTCGCTCGGCCTCTTCCTGCTCAGCGGCAGCAGCATGGTGGCCGAGCTCTGCGGCACCCTGCCGCTGGACTTCACGGTGCTCGACCTGGAGGCCTCGCCGATGTCCAAGGGCGACCTGCTGCCGATGCTGCAGGCGCTGACCGGCTCCTCCTGCGCCCCGCTCGTCCGCGTCCCGTACCTGCACCGGCACCACATCGAGCACGCGCTGGACCTCGGCGCGGCCGGCGTCATGGTGCCCAAGGTCGACACCGTCGAGGAGGCGCGGGCCGCGGCCGACGCGTGCCGCTACCCGCCGTTCGGCACCCGCGGCGTCAACCCGGCGCGCGCCTCCGGCTGGTTCCACGACCTGCCCGGCTACCTGGCGGACGCGGCGAAGCGCACCACCTGCCTGGTGCAGATCGAGTCGCCGGAGGCGGTGGCCGCCGCCGACGCCATCGCGGCGGTGCCGGGCGTCGACGGCCTCTTCGTCGGCACCGGCGACCTGGCCTGCTCGCTCGGACAGCCCGGCGTGGTGAGCGGCCCGGCGATGGACCGGGCCCGGGCGGCCGTCCTCGCCGCGGCCCGCCGGCACGGCCGGCTCGCCGGGATCTTCGCCGGCGGGCCGGAGCAGGCCCGGCAGTACGCCGCCGAGGGCTTCGACCTGATCGCGGTCGGCAACGAGCTGGCACTGCTGCGGGAGACCCTGCGGCACGCCCTCGACGGCCTGCGCGGCGCCTGACCGGGCGGGTGCCTCCCGACCGTCCGCGCCCACCCCGCCTGCCGGATCCAGTAGCGTTCACCTCGGCCGCACCGGTGCCGCGGCAGCCGGCCGGCGGGCGTCCGAGTCCGGCCCCGCGCACCGCCGGGGCGGAGGACGGAGGCCGGCCCGGGTGTCACGGCGCCCTCCACCGGACAGTTCTGACACCCAGACAGGAAAGACGGACAGATATGCGCTGGTCCCAGATGTACACCCCGACGCTGCGCGAGGACCCGGCCGACGCCGACGCGGCGAGCCACCGGCTGCTGGTCCGTGCCGGGTTCGTCCGCCAGCTGATGGCCGGCCACTACTCGCTGCTGCCGCTGGCCGTCCGGGTGCGGTCGAAGGTCGTCGGGATCGTGCGCGAGGAGATGGACCGGATCGGCTCGCAGGAGTGGCTGCTCCCGGCGATGCACCCGGCGGAGATCTGGCAGAAGTCCGGCCGCTGGGAGGTCATGGGCGACGAGATGTTCCGCGTCAAGGACCGCAAGGGCGCCGACATCGCCCTCGGCATGACGCACGAGGAGATCTTCACCACCCTCGCCGACGAGCTCGCCTCGTACCGGCAGCTGCCGCAGATGTGGTACCAGTTCCAGACCAAGTTCCGCGACGAGCCGCGGCCGAAGTCGGGCCTGCTGCGGGTGCGCGAGTTCACCATGAAGGACTCGTACAGCTTCGACCTCGACCAGGCCGGGCTGGACCGCTCCTTCGACCTGCACCACGAGGCGTACACCCGGATCTTCGCCCGCCTCGGCGTGCCCGCGATCCCGGTGCAGGCCTCCAGCGGTGCCATGGGCGGCTCCGCCTCGGTCGAGTTCATGTCGCCGACCGAGGCCGGCGAGGACCTGGTCGTGCACTGCACCGCCTGCCGCTACGCCGCCAACATGGAGAAGGCCGCGGCCGCCCTGCCGGCCGTCGAGGACCCGGAGGGCCCCGCCGCCCCCGAGCCCTTCGACACCCCGGAGGCCCGCACCATCGAGGAGCTGGCGTCCAAGCACGGCGTGCCCGCCGACCGCCAGATCAAGACCCTGGTCTACGTGCTGGACGGCGCCCTCACCCTGGTGCTGATGCGCGGCGACCACGCCCTGGTCGAGCAGAAGCTCCTGGACGCCACCGCGGCCCGCGCCGTGCGTCCGGCGACCCCCGAGGAGATCAAGGAGGCGCTCGGCGCCGCCCCGGGCAGCCTGGGCGCCGTCGGCGTCGAGGGCATCCCGGTCTGGGCGGACGAGGCGCTGCGCGGCCGCCGTTCGATGACCACCGGTGCCAACCGGGACGGCGTCCACCTGAGCGGCGTCGACGTCGCCCGGGACATCACCGCCACCGGCTGGGCGGACTTCCGCGAGATCTCGGCCGGCGAGCCCTGCGCGACCTGCGGCGAGCCGCTGCAGGTGGTGCGCACCGTCGAGGTCGGCCACATCTTCAAGCTGGGCTACAAGTACACCGACGCGCTGGACATCACCGTGCTCGGCCCGGACGGCGAGCGGGTCAAGCCGATCATGGGCAGCTACGGCATCGGCGTCGAGCGCGCGATCGCCGCGGTGGTCGAGGCGCACCACGACGAGAAGGGCATCGTCTGGCCGGTGTCGGTCGCCCCGTTCGAGGTCGTGATCGTGCCGATCGGCAAGGCGGACGAGGACACCACCAAGGTCGTCGAGGGCCTCTACGGGGACCTGCGCGAGGCCGGCGTGGACACCGTCCTCGACGACCGGGACGAGCGCCCGGGCGTGAAGTTCGCCGACTGCGAGCTGGTCGGCATCCCGTACCGGATCACCGTCGGCCCGCGCGGTCTGAAGGAGGGCGTGGTCGAGGTCGTCGACCGGGCCTCCGGCGAGACCGTGCAGGTGCCGGTGGCGGACGCGGTCGGTCATGTGGCCGGCCTGGTCGCCGCCGCCCGCCGCGGCTGATCCCGTCCGCGGTACGCACACCGCACGCACACCGCCCCCGGCACCTGCACGGTGCCGGGGGCGGTCCCGTTGCCGGGCCGGGTCACTCGCGGCGGCCCGCGGGCAGCGGTACGCCCTGGGCCGGGGTGCCGGCCGCGGTGTCCGGGGAGTCCGGGGCGGCGAGTGCGGCGGCCACCGGCCCGGCCAGGCCGTCCCGCTCCAGCCGGGCGAGCGCCGGCCCGGCCAGCGAGGCGCGCAGCCGGCCGGTCAGCGCCTCCGCGGTGGCCTCGCGGACGGCGAGGCCGTCGCGCAGGGCCTCCGGCACGGCGGTGCCGTCCAGTACCGTCCGGTGGTGGGCGGTCCGCTCCTCGGGGAGGAGCAGGCCGAGCCGGGCGGACTCCTGCGCGGCGAGCACGTCGCAGAGCGCGGCCCGCAGCACGGCGGGCCGGTGCTCCGCGAGGTGCCGGTAGACCTCCGCGGGCCCGGCGCCGAGCCGCTCGTGCAGCTCGCGTTCGGCGCGCTGCTGCCGGACGACCGTGAGCAGCTTCTCCCAGTAGTAGGTGGGTTCCAGTGCGAAGTCGACGACCGGCGGCTCCAGACCGGCGTCGATCAGCCCGGCGACGTGCCGCAGCACGGCGAGGGCGTCCGCGCGCTTGGCGTCCGGCCGGTGCTCCCGGACGTACCCGCGCAGCGCCGCCGTCTCCTCCTCCGCGACGCCGAGGGCCTTCGCGTCGGCGTACAGCCGGCCCCAGGAGCGGTCCGGGTAGAAGCGCCGCTTGGCGGCGTCCACCAGCAGGTCGTGGGTGGCGGCGGTGACCGCGCCCGCGGCGAGCGCGGCCGCCAGCCCGGCGCGGAGGTTGGCCATCGCCTCGGAGAGCGGTACGTACCCGTCCTCCGCAGGGGCGTGCACGATGGTGACCTCGTCGTCGTCCTGGTACTCGCCGGAGGCGAACCGCTCGTAGATCCCGCCGACGCCCTCCATCCCGAAGGCGGCGAGTTCGGCGGCGCGCAGTGCGCCCATGCTGGCGGCGCCGAAGACCCGCACGCCGCGCTCCAGGGCGAAGAGGATCTCCTTGTGCCAGACCGTCGGCACCTGCTCGAAGAGGCCGTCCACCAGGACGATCGCCTTCGGCGGCTCCCGGTCGAGCACCAGCTCGGTGACGTCGCCGCAGCTGACCGGCGGGTGGTACTGCGCGTCGAGGACGGCGCGGGCCTGCTCCACGGGCAGGCTGGGGCCGAGGAAGACGTGGACGGTCACCGGGTGGCCTCCTGGGCTCCGAGCAGCCGCCGCCGGGCCCGGCGGCCCGGCGTGTAGCCGATGAACAGGGAGTAGAACTCGAGGTCGGGCACGACGACCTTGGCGGTGGGGATGCCGATCTCCGGCTTGGTGAGGTCGACGGCGACGACGTTCTCGATGCCGGCGGCGGAGAGCCGCTCCAGCACGGCGCGCAGGTCCTCGTTGAGGGTGGGGTGGTCGATGCCGCGGCCGGTGTCGAAGGGCAGGGTGCCGGGGGCGGCGAAGAACACCTCGCGGGTGCGGGCCAGGGTCCGTGCGTCGTTCTGAGCCTTGTACATGGTGCGGAAGTTCTCGTCCCGGCTGGCCGCGATGACGGTGATCCGGCTCTGCGCGGCCTCGGTGAGCGCGCGGGAGAGGGCGACCTCGGGGGAGGTGTGGGTGCCGTAGCCCCAGCAGGCGCCGAAGGACCGCCAGGCGACCCGGTCGGCGCGCTCCACCACGCAGCACTGGTAGGTGGGGATGCCGGTGTCGCAGGTGACGTCCCAGACGGCGACCTCGATGCCGCCCTCCTCGAAGGCGTCCAGCACCCCGCGGCAGACCGGGTCGGTGACGGTGCCGAGGTCGAGCTTGGTCCGTGCGACGTCGGCGGCCGTGCGGACGCCCTGCCACCACATGGTCAGCGCGTCGCGTTCGACGAGTTCGCAGATGCCGTGGATGACGGCCTCGACCAGGTTGTTCCCGGAGGCCAGGCCGTTGGAGCTGACCCGGAAGGTGGTCGCCGCGTAGTCGATGCCCACCTTGTTCAGCCGGACGTTGTCGTACGGCAGCCAGAGCGGCGACCCGGCGAGCAGGTCGAAGCCCTCCGTCCACAGCATCGGCAGGTCGGTGCGGAGTCCGGCGCGGGCCGGGGTCTCCCGGGAGCCCTCGCCGACGGTGTCGAGGCCGCCGCGCAGCGGCAGCCGCGAGACGTCCAGGACGGGCTGCCGGCGGGCGAGTTCGCGGTACGACTCGTGCCGCAGCGAGCCCTCGAAGAACTCGGCGTGCCAGTACTCGATCGACTCCATCAGGGCGGACACCCGGGCGGCGTCGTGCGTCGCCCCCTTGCCCTGGGAGACGGACAGCGAACGGGAGTTGGGGCGGATCGCGTTGTAGACCGGGATGCCCAGCCAGTCCAGGCCGGTCATGTTGGCCAGCCGGGTGATGCCCATCCGGGCCATCCGTCCGCCGTAGTCGGCCAGGGTGTCGGCGGGGGCCCGGGAGCGGTGGGTGCCGTCTCGGTGGTCCTTGTCCCAGCGGGTCGTCAGGGCGTCCAGCACGGCCGGCCTGCCTTTCGTGGTGTCGTGCGGGTGGATCGGTCGTCGGTGAGCGGGAGTTGGTGGACGGAGAACTCGCCGTCGGCGACCAGCGCGACGGCGATCCGGCGCAGCCCGGGGGCGCCGTCCCGCGGCAGCGGCACGGTGACCTCCCGTGCGCCGGGGGCGAGTTCGGCGACCGGCAGGGCCGCCTCGGGGTGGCCGCCGATCGGCTGCCGGGCCGCGGTGTACCGGCCCCCGGCGGCGAGCGGCCGGGCGAGGTGCAGGGTGAGCGTGTCCGGGCCGAGCACGGCGCGGGGCGGTTCGCCGCCGGGCGGCAGGGTGTGGGCGGAGCCGCAGCGCTCGCAGACGTACAGGGCGAGGGCGCCGGCGGGCAGGTCGCGCGGCACGATGCGCAGCCGCAGCAGGCGGTGGCCGCAGTGGTGCGGCAGACCGGTGCGCTCCTCGGGGCTGTAGCCGACCGAGCCGCTGAGGTAGTCGTGCACGTCGGGGCCGCGGCGGGCGAGCGTGGCGCCGAGGAACGCGCAGAGCAGACGGTCGAGTTCGCCGTCCGGGGCCGGGGCCGGGGCCGGGTCCGGCCGGAGCGCGGCGGCGGCGAGGCGGTCGGCGAGGGCGAGGTCGGCGCCCGGGCGGTCGCCGGCGGCCACGGCGCTGCGGACGATCCGGGACTGCACCAGCCGCCGGGCGGCGCGGGGGTCGTCCGGCATCGGCACCGGGCCCGGCGGGGCGGCGGGGGGGGGGGGGGGGGGGGGGGGGGGGGGCCGGGGGGGGGGGGGGGGGGGGGGGGGGGGGGGGGGGGGGGGGGGGGGGGGGGG
>NZ_BAAALD010000108.1:0-25057 GCF_039528095.1 Kitasatospora arboriphila | reverse complement strand
CGACTTCCTCACCGGCCCCGGCTTCCGCGGCCTCAGCGCCGACTTCGGCCGCCCCGCCGTCCGGCACTGGATCGGCGCCGGACTCCACACCGGCCCCGCCGCCGACACCCCGCCCACCACGGCCACCCGCACCACCCGGTCACTGCCGCCCGGCACCGACCCCGGCGAGGAGACCGCCCGCGCCCTCGCCGCCCTCGGCGACGCCCCCGGCCTGCACACCGCGGCCGTCGCCCTCGACCCGGCCCGCTGGGAACTCGTCCACTTCGCCCTCTGGGCCGACACCCCGCCCGAAACGCCCGCCGAGGGCCACTGCACCGCCTACCGTGTGCTGCACCTGTCGCGACCCGAACCCCTCCTGCCGGCCAAGGACTGAGATGACCGCGGACCGCACCCCGGCCGTGCACACCGTGCTCGGCCCCGTCCCGCCCGAACGCCTCGGCACCACCAACAGCCACGACCACCTCTTCCTGCGCAGCGCCCTGCTGCCCGGACAGGAGCTCGACGACCCGGCCGCCGCCGAGGACGAACTGCGCGCCTTCGCCGCCCTCGGCGGGGGCGCCGTCGTCCAGTGGACGCCCTACGGGCTCGGCCGCCGCCTCGACGACCTGGTCGAACTCGCCGAGACCACCGGCCTCCACCTGGTCGCCGCCACCGGCCTGCACCAGGCCGCCCACTACGACGACCCCGACGCGCTGCGCCGGCTCGACCTCGCCGCCCTGTTCACCGCCGAACTCCGCGACCGCGCCGGACTGATCAAGGTCGCCGGCGGCTACCACGGCCTCGACGCCCACGCCCGGTGGACGATGACCGCCGCCGCCGAGGCCCACCACGCCACCGGCGCCCCCATCGGCGTCCACCACGAACTCGGCACCGGCGCCCAGGACGTCCTGGAACTGCTCTGCGACCGCCTCGGCGTCCCGCCGCACCGGGTGGTCCTCGGCCACCTCAACCGCTTCCCCGACCTCGGCCTGCACCGCGAACTCGCCGCCTCCGGCGCCTACCTCGCCTTCGACGGCCCCTCCCGCGCCAACCACGCCACCGACCACCGCCTGCTGGAGTGCCTGCACGCCCTCGCCGACGCCGGCCACGCCCACCGCCTGCTGCTCGGCGGCGACACCACCACCGCCGCCGCCCGCGGCAACCCCGGCATGCCGTACCTGCTGCACCGGCTGCGCCCCCGGCTCGGCCCCGAGCTCGCCGCCCTCGTCCTCACCGACAACCCCGCGGCGGCCTTCGCCTGGTGACCGGGCCGTGCCACGACCCCGGCGGAGGAGCATCCTGGAACCACAGGGCCGACCGCCCCGACGACCCGCCCGCGCGGGCCGTCCGGGCGTCGGCGCACACCGGGAGCCGACCATGAACAGCAGATCCCCCGCAGGCGTCGTCGTCGGCGTCGACGGCTCCGCGCACGCCGCGCCCGCCGCCGACTGGGCCGCCCGCGAAGCCGCCCGCCGCGACTGCCCGCTCCACCTGGTGCACGCGGTCAACACCGGAACGGTGACGCTCTCACCACGCACCGGATCGGCGGTCACCGACCTCATCCTGCACGACGCCGAAGCCGTCCTGGAGGAGGCACTGGGCAAGGTCCGGGCCTCCCACCCGGCGCTGCGCCTCACCGGCGACGTCGTGCCGCGGGACGCCGCGGAGGCCGTGCTCACCGCCGCCGAGCACGCCGAACTCGCCGTGGTCGGCACCCGCGGCCACGGCGGCTTCGCCTCCCTGCTGCTCGGCTCGGTGAGCCTGCGGGTCGCCGCCCACTCGGCCTGCCCGGTCGTCGTCGTCCGCGGCACCGAGCACGTCGGCAACCACGTGCTGGTCGCCGTCCGCGACGAACGGGACGCCCCCGCCCTGCGGTTCGCGCTGCGCACCGGAGAGCTCACCGGGCTGTCGGTGCGCGCCCTGCACACCTGGTCGCCGGTGGTCGCCGACGTCGGCCACATGGCACCCATGGTGGACGAGCTCGGCGAGGAGGCCCGGCTGCACCAGCAGCTGCTGCTCCGCACCTGCGACCCCGTCCGCGAGGACTTCCCCGACGTCGCCTTCGAGGCCCGCCAGGTCGGCGGCGGTGCCGCCGGCACCCTCGTCGACGCCTCCCGGCAGGCCGCGCTGCTGGTCGTCTCCCGCCGGCAGCCCGCCGCGCACTTCGGGCTGCGCCTCGGCGGGGCCGTGCACGCCGTGCTGCACCACGCCTACTGCCCGGTCGCCGTCGTCCCGCTGCGCTGACTGACGGTCCGCCGGACACGGGCGCCCGCCGACCCCGCCCCGATGCACGACCCTCGCGGGTGAGTTGCGTCACCCGGCGGCCCGGGAGAGCGCCGTGCGCGCCGTCCCGTGCACCGGAGGGACCGCCCGGACGTGCATACTTGTCGGTCGGCGGCAGCGGGCCCGGGACGGCCCGCCGAACCGGCCGACCTCCCGGTGGAACCGGAAGCACCCCGTTCGGCGTGCGTTCACCGGGGGCCTTCCCGCGGACGCGGGGGCGGCCGCGCCGTGGCGCACGCGGGAATCTCGGGGAGTGGCGGAATCATGGGTCTGACCAGCAGTACGGTCCTGGCGATCGCGACCGCCCTCGCGGTCCTGCTGCTGGCGGCGACGGTGCTGTGGTGGCCCAGGCTCGCCCGGACGACCTGGACGGCGGTGCTCGGCCGGATCGCCGCCCTGCTGACCACCCAGCTCGCGGTGCTCTGCGCGATCGGCCTGGTGGCCAACAACTACTTCGCCTTCTACAGCAGCTGGGACGACCTGCTCGGCACCGGCGACACCGGGCCGGTCAGCGTCCAGGCCTCGGTCGAGGGCCGGCCCGCCGCGGCGGTGCCGGTGGTCAAGGCCCAGCTGCTCGGCAAGGAGCCGGTGGAGGGCGGCAGCGGCGGCCCCGAGCGGACCGGCGAGATCCAGTCCGTGCGGATCACCGGCTCGCACTCCGGGCTGAGCACCGACGCGTACGTCTACCTGCCGCCGCAGTACTTCCAGCCGGCCGACGCCCAGAAGCGCTTCCCGGCGGCCGTGGTGATGACCGGCTTCCCCGGTGACGCCAAGAACCTCATCACCCGGCTGAACTACCCGTCGGCAGCCCTCCAGTTGATGCAGAGCGGCAAGATGCAGCCGACCGTGCTGGTGCTGATGCGGCCCTCGCCGGCCATGCCGGCCGACACCGAGTGCGAGGACATCCCCGGCGGCGCGCAGTCCGAGACCTACTTCACCAAGGACGTCCCCCGGGTGGTTGCCGAAAGCTACCGAGTGGCCGCCGAGCCGGCGGCCTGGGGCGTGGTCGGCAACTCCACCGGCGGGTACTGCGCTCTGAAGATGGCCATGCGCCACCCGGAGGTCTTCCCGACCGCCGTCTCCCTCTCGGGCTACTACAAGGCCGCCGAGGACGCGACCACCGGCGACCTCTTCAAGGGCAGCCAGCAGCGGCGCAACGAGGCCGACCTGATGTGGCGGCTCAACAACCTGCCGCAGCCCAAGGTCTCGGTGCTGCTGGCCGGACCGCAGGCCGGGGACGGCACCTACAAGCCGGGCACCGAGGCGTTCCAGAAGGCGGTGAAGGCGCCGATGACCGCCAACACCGCCTGGGTCCCGCAGGGCGGCCACAACTTCCGCACCTGGTCGCAGCTGCTGCCGCCCTCGCTCGAGTGGCTCTCCCAGCACCTGGTGGCCGGGGCCTGACCGGCCCGGCTCCGCACCGGCGGACCGGGCCCGCCGAACTCAGCTGAGCTGCTCCAGCGTGCCGGTGTGCAGCTCGCCGACCCGCCCGCCCTCGCCCTCGTACGTCCAGAAGACCCGCACGGTGAGGGCGGCGAGGTCCATCACGTGGCTGACGGTGATCCCGCTCTGCTCCGTCCAGCTCACGAACCAGAGCTGCTGGCCGACCTGGGCGACGTGCAGCGACACGTCCTCGAACTGCCCGGCGGACTCGCCGAGGCCCTCCCAGCGCAGCCGCTTGCCGTCGGCGGAGTAGGAGTTCCGGAAGGCGGCGCCGTTGTCGACCTGGAAGAGGTAGGTGTGGCCGGCGAAACCCGGCAGAGGCGCGGTCATCTCGGGCGTTTCCTCGGAATCTCGGCAGGTGCTGCGGCCCCGGCGGCCGCACCCGTTCAACCTAGCGGACGCCGTGATCGTTCCCCACCATGTCCGGCCGACTGCGATCGAGGACACGCCCCGGGCCGGCCCGGACACGCCGGGGGCTCCACCGATGGGAGCACACGGCCGCCGATCCCGCCCCCCGCGCCCGCCGTCTTCGCCGGCCGCCGGCAAAGGCGCCGATCCCCCTGCCCGGGGCGACAGTTGGACACCGCGACTGATGCTCCGTAGTCGAATTTCCGTGGCGAGCGTCGGCCTTCGCGGTCGGCCGCCCGTCGCCGGATCGGCCGTTCCGCACCACGTCGCCCTTTCTGAAAGGGAATTGACGCCGACTCGGACACGGGTGACCGGACCGGGGGTTCCGGCGTGTCGCGGACAGCCGAATGGTCTGGACCTGTCGATTACTCAGCGTGTTGATCGGGGGCGATTCCGGGTGGTCCGCTATTGCACTCGAATGGCCGTCAAATTCTCTCAACTCGCCTATTTTTCAAGCAAGTCGGCGGATGCGATGAAATCTTCATCAATCCTTCACGCATCGACAGATGGTGAGCAGTCAGCAGTTGTCCGCCGTCGAACCGTGTGCTTACTCTGGCCGCGATGTTCCGCCCCCTGCGGACCTCGCGGCCGGTACGCCGATTCCCGTCCAGCCTGCCGCGAGCACCACGAGCACAGAATTCGGACGGGAACGGGGGAGCCGAATCGGCGTGTCGACGCGCCCTGCACCGTTTGTGCGTCGACCCGGGGACGAGTCGTGCCGTGTAGCGGCCCGACCCTGCCCGAAAGCCGAACTCGGCCCGCCCGTAGGCACCTTCGAGGACACCACCATGCGCCTTTCCATCAGACCGGCACGCCTCGGCGCGGCGGCGGCCGCGGCGATGCTGCTCGCCCTGCCGCTCGCCGGCCGCGCCGAGGCCGTCCGGCTCGTCACCCAGGACAGACTCGCCCCCACCGGGATGACCGAGGGCACCGCTGCGAGCGCGCAGCTCACCGTGCACTCCCTGGCCTGCATCACCGCCAGGACCGTCGGCGTCGCCGTGCGTGACGGGGCCGGGCGCAACCTGGACTTCCCCGGTGCGGCGACCAACGTCCGGATCTGCCCGGGCGGTGTCACGATCACCACCGGCTCCCGCGCCCTGCCGGCCGGAACGTACACGGCCTTCGGATACTGGCAGGACTACGCCAACGCCTGGCACGACCTCGCCCAGCAGACCCTGACCGTCGCGCCCTCCTCCACCGGGCCGACGCCGCCCGGCCCGACGCCGACACCGGACGACCCCGACATCCCGCTGCCCGGCGGCTCGTTGGTCTGGTCCGAGGAGTTCGACGGCTCGATAGCCTGGGGCTCCAAGTGGGTCGGCGACCGCAGCAGCGCGTACCGCTACGGCGACCACAACCCGGACGACAACAAGCTCGACCTGCTGAACCCGGGTGCGGTCGAGACCATCGACGGCGTCGCCGTCTTCACCGCCACCCGGTCCGAGCAGCGGCTGGAGAACGGCCGCCGCGCCTGGGAGACGGGCCTGCTCACCACCGAGGGCTCCGACGAGGGCTTCCGGGTGCACGCCGGCGACTACGTCGAGACGAAGGTCCAACTCCCCGAGGGCGCAGGCGCCTGGCCCGCGCTGTGGACCTGGCGCAACGGCGGCAGCGAGGTGGACAGCTTCGAGTACCACCCCGACAATCCGCACCTGCTGGAACTCACCAACCACGTCCGCCGCGGCGCCAAGTACTACACCGACGCGGACGCCGTCGCGCCCGGCAAGTGGGTGACCATCGGCACCCGGTACGGCACCAACTCGGTCGACTGGTACGTCAACGGCGAGCGCGTCTGGTCGGACGGCCGCGGCGTGGGCCAGCGCTGGTCGGCGTACCTGATCCTCAACCTCTCCGTGGTCGCCGGGAAGTACCACCCCGGCCCCGAGGGCGCCGAGCCGATCACCGCCGCCGCCGACTACGTCCGGGTCTACCGCTGAGGCGTCCGCCGGGAGCGCGCGGAAGCTCAGCGTGACCACGCGAACACGTCAAGTGTGCGGTGAAGGGCCCCCGTTCGGCGGCTGCGCGGACGGGCCGCTCTCGGCGTACGTTGGAGATCCGGAGGTGAGTGCCATGACCGAACAGGTTCTGAGTGAGGTCGGCGCGGTCGTCGCGCCGGAGCGCGAGGCCGAGTTGGTGGCCCTGTATCGCGAGCTGGTGTCGGGACCGCTGCCCGAGGGCCTGGTCCGCACCGAACTGCTCCGAGGCCCGGCCGGTCATTGGCGGGTGCAGAGCCTGTGGCGGGACATGGCGGCCCTGGAGGCCGTCCGCAACGCGCCGGAACGGCCGGCCGCGCCGAGGATCTTCCGGGCGGTCGGCACCGAGCCGGAGCTCACCGTGCACGAGGTGGTGATCGTGCAGGTCGGGGAGCTCAGTATGCACTGAACCCCCCGTCCGGCCACGGGTGCTGGCGTCCCGTCAGGGCGCCAGCACCCGGCCGAGCCGATCGGCGATCTGGCGCATCACCGGCACCAGGGCGGCCTCGCCGTCCTGCGCCTCCAGCGCCCTGATCCGGGCCTCCGGGCCGGACACCGAGAGTGCGGTGGGCGTGGGCGCGCCGGGCACGGCGACCGCGATGCACCGGACGCCGATCTCCTGCTCCTGGTCGTCGACCACGTACCCGGCCTCCCGGGCCGCCGCGAGGTGCTCCAGCAGCTCGGCCGGGTCGGTGTGGGTGAACGGGGTGTGCGCCTGCAGCGGCCGGCTGCCGAGGACCGCGCGGGCCTCCTCCTGCGGGAGTTGGGCCAGCAGCGCCTTGCCGACGCCGGTGCAGTGCGGCTGCACCCGGCGGCCGACCTCGGTGAACATCCGCATCGAGCGCCGGGACTGCACCTGGCCCACGTACACCACCTCGCCGCCCTCCAGGACGGCGAGGTTAGCCGTCTCCCCGGTGGCCTCCATCAGCTCCGCGAGGTACGGGCGGGCCCAACTGCCCAGCAGGCGGCCCGCCGTCTCGCCGAGCCGGATCAGCCGCGGGCCGAGCGTGTACCGACGGGCGGTGTCCTGCCGGACATATCCCTGCTGGACGAGGGTACGGATGAGTCGGTGGATCGTCGGCATCGGCAGGCCGGAGCTGGCGGACAGCTCACTGAGCGCGGCCGTGCCGCCGGCGTCGGCCAGCGCCTCGAGGAGGAGGAAGGCGCGCTCGACGGACTGCACGCCGCCGGCGCGGTCGGTGCCTGTCCGGTCTGCGGCGGGGGTGCTGGCCACCGGTGTTCCCTTCGCTCTCGGGGGAGGAGTAGAGTCCCGCCGATCGCATCAACAAACCGTTGAAATTCTGTATCGCGGAAACTAGGCTCCACTGTACAGAACGGAACCCGCCCGCAGGGGGGTCCGGATCTCGGGAGTTCCCATCGGAACCCCCAGTGCTGGCTCAACCGTCCAAGGAGTGTCCTGCCCATGGCTGCAGATCAGGGATCCGCCGGCGCGTCGTCCGCCGCCCCGGTCGTCACGGTCGCCGGTCCGCGCGTCGCCCGCGCCGAGGAGGTGCTCACGCCGGAGGCCGTCTCCTTCGTCGTCGGGCTCCACCGTGCCTTCGAAGGCCGCCGCCAGGAGCTCCTCGCCCGACGGAAGACCCGCCGCGCCGAGATCGCCGCGGCCGGCACCCTCGACTTCCTGCCCGGGACGGCCGAGGTCCGCGCCGGGGACTGGCAGGTCGCCGAGGCCCCGCGCGCCCTCCAGGACCGCCGGGTCGAGATCACCGGCCCGACCGACCGCAAGATGGTGATCAACGCCCTCAACTCCGGCGCCCGGGTCTGGCTCGCCGACTTCGAGGACGCCACCTCGCCCACCTGGGAGAACGTGGTCTCCGGCCAGGTCAACCTGATCGACGCCTTCGAGGGCCGGATCGACTTCACCTCGCCGGCCGGCAAGGCGTACACCCTGAAGCCCGCCGCCGAACTCGCCACCGTGGTGGTCCGCCCGCGCGGCTGGCACCTCGACGAGACCCACCTGCTGGTGGACGGCGCCCCGGTCGCCGGCGGCCTCTTCGACTTCGGCCTGTACTTCTTCCACAACGCCGCCCGGCTGATCGCCCGCGGCGCCGAGGACCCCAACTCCGGCCCCTACTTCTACCTGCCGAAGACCGAGAGCCACCTCGAGGCCCGGCTGTGGAACGACGTCTTCACCCACGCGCAGGCCGAGCTCGGCATCCCGCACGGCACGATCCGCGCCACCGTCCTGATCGAGACCATCACCGCGGCCTTCGAGATGGAGGAGATCCTCTTCGAGCTGCGCGACCACGCCGCCGGGCTCAACGCCGGCCGCTGGGACTACCTCTTCTCGATCGTGAAGAACTTCCGCGACGCCGGCGACCACTACATCCTGCCGGACCGCAACACCGTCACCATGGCCTCGCCGTTCATGGCCGCCTACACCCGCCTGCTGGTGCAGACCTGCCACCGCCGCGGCGCCCACGCGATCGGCGGCATGGCCGCGTTCATCCCCTCCCGCAAGGACCCGGAGGTCAACGCGGCCGCCCTGGAGAAGGTCAAGGCCGACAAGGACCGCGAGGCCGCCGGCGGCTTCGACGGCTCCTGGGTCGCCCACCCGGACCTCGTCCCGGTCGCCCGGGCCTGCTTCGACGCCGTGCTCGGCGACCGGCCGAACCAGAAGTCCTCGCCCGGCTCGCCCGAGCCCGTGACCGCCGAGCAGCTGCTCGACATCGCCGGTGCCGGCGGCAGCTGCACCCGCGCGGGCCTGCACAACGCCGTCCAGGTCGGCGTCCGCTACATCGAGGCCTGGCTGCGCGGCCTCGGCGCGGTCGGCATCTTCAACATGATGGAGGACGCCGCCACCGCCGAGATCTCCCGCTCGCAGATCTGGCAGTGGATCAACAACGGCGTCGTCCTCGCCGACACCGGCGAGAAGGCCACCGCGGAGCTCGTCCGCCGGCTCGTGGCCGAGGAACTCGCCGAACTGCGCACCGAGCTCGGGGACGCCGCCTACGCCGCCGGGCGCTGGACGGAGGCCGCCCGGCTCTTCGAACAGGTCGCCCTGGCCGAGGAGTTCGTCGACTTCCTCACCCTGCCCGCGCTGCCCCTGCTCGACTGACCCCAACCTATCCGCCGGGCGAGCGGCCCGACGCCCGCCAGGACGTCGAACTCGTCCGCCGCAATTCACCGTTCCGTACGGCTCCCGCCGCCCCGGCGCCGGGAGCCGTACGGAACACCCGTGTTCGGAGGCACTTCCCCATGGCGCTCATCTTCTTCAACGGCCAGGCGATGACCGGCGGCCCGTTCCACCCGCTGGTCGCCGAGTACCTGGTCGGCCCGGTCCGCACCGCGCCCGGCCACCGCTTCTTCTCCGTCCGCGACGTCTGCCCCGGCCTGCTGCCCGACCCGGGCGGCAGCGCGGCGATCGAGGGCGAGCTCTACGACCTCCCGCTGGAGCACCTGCGGGACGCCGTCCTGCCGGGCGAGCCTCCGGAGTTGGAGCTCGGCGTGATCGCCCTCTCGGACGGCACGCCGTGCCTGTCCATGGTGCTGCGCCGCGGTGAGCTCGAGCGCGGGGTGCACCGCGAGATCACCGGCCACGGCGGCTGGCGGGCCTACCTGGCCACCCTCGGCCGCACCGCCTGACCGGCGCTTTGCCGGAACGGTCGAAGGCCCCGCAGGAACCTCCTGCGGGGCCTTCGACGCGCCGCAGCCCCCGGACCCTCGCCGTGGGTCCGGGGGCTGCGCTCCGTACGGCCACCGGCCCGCTGTGGGCCGGCCGGGGGCCACGGAGTCCGGGTGGCGTACCGTCCCTGGTACGGCCCGGAGTGCGGGGGGTCAGGCGCGGGAGGCGAGCTCCTTCGCGGCGCGGGCGCAGGCCAGCGCGATCCGGTCCTCGTCGACGGTGGTCAGCACGCCCTTCTCGACGACGGCGTTGCCGTTGACGAACAGCACCGCCAGCGGCGGCAGGGCGCCCATGGTGAGCGCGGCCACCGGGTCGGCGATCGAGGAGTGCATGATGCCGTCGACCTTCCACAGGGCCAGGTCGGCGAGCTTGCCGGCCTCGATGGAGCCGATCTCGTTCTGCCGGCCGAGCACCCGGGCGCCGCCCATGGTGCCCAGGCGCAGCGACTGGCGTGCCGTCAGCGCGTCGGGGCGGCCGTGCAGGCGGTTGATCAGCAGCGCGTTGCGCAGCTCGGTGCCGAGCTCGCCGGACTCGTTGGAGGCGGTGCCGTCGACGCCGAGGCCCACCGGCACGCCGGCCTTCAGCATGTCCGGGACGCGGGCGATGCCGGCCGCCAGACGGGCGTTGGACGAGGGGCAGTGGGCGACACCGGTGCCGGTCTCGGCGAACTTCGCGATGTCGGAGTCGTTCATGTGGACGCAGTGCGCCATCCACACGTCCTCGCCGAGCCAGCCGGTGGACTCGAAGTAGTCGGTCGGCCCCATGCCGAACAGCTCCTTGCAGAACTGCTCCTCCTCGGCCGTCTCCGAGCCGTGGGTGTGCAGCCGGACGCCCTTGCGGCGGGCCAGCACGGCCGACTCCCTGAGGAGTTCGGTGGAGACGGAGAAGGGGGAGCAGGGTGCGAGGGCCACGTGCAGCATCGAGCCGAAGGAGGCGTCGTGCCACGTGTCGACGGCGGCCTCGGAGGCGATCAGGATGTCCTCGGTCCGCTCCACCGCGTGGTCCGGCGGCAGGCCGCCGTCCTTCTTGCTGCGGTCCATCGAGCCGCGCAGCGCGGTGAAGCGCAGGCCGAGCTCCTGCACGCCCTCGATCGAGGCGCCGAGGACGTCGCCGCCGCCCTGCGGGAAGACGTAGTGGTGGTCGGAGGCGGTGGTGCAGCCGGACTTGAGCAGCGCGGCGGCCGAGCCCTGGGTGGCGGCGTGCACCAGCTTCTCGTCGATCCGGGCCCAGGTCGGGTAGAGCGCGACCAGCCAGTCGAAGAGGATGTTGTCCTGGGCGAGGCCGCGGGTGATCCACTGGTAGAAGTGGTGGTGGGTGTTGACCAGGCCCGGGGTGACCAGATGGCCCTCGCCGTTGATCCGGCGCACCACGTTGTCCAGCCACTGCGGGGCGGGGCCGTCGCCGACCGACTCGATCCGGTTGCCGAGGATCACCACGTGGCCGCGGGCGTACTCGGTGTCGTCTGCGTCCACCGTCGCGACGGCGACGTTCTCGATCACGATTCGCTGGTCGGCGGGTGGGGGCTGGACTGCCATGGCGTGAACTCCTTGGGGGCGAGGGCTGGGGGTGTGCCGCGGGCGGGGCGGCGGGTGGGGCGGGCCGGACGGGGTGCGGAGGCCGGCGCGGGGAAGCACAGGGGCCCCGCGGCGGCGCCGTCCGGCCCGTGGCGGGCGGGTGCCGGTCCGGTCAGGCGACGGGTATGACCGGGACGACGCCCTCGCGGTGGACGGTGCCCTCGATCAGGCCGTACATCCGGTCGGCGGCGTAGTACACCTCGTTCTCGTTCTTGAGGCCGAAGGGCTCCAGGTCGACGAGGAAGTGGTGCTTGTTGGGGAGCTCCAGGCGGACCTCGTCCACCTCGGCGCGGTTGTTCAGCACCCGGGTGCCCATCGCGTGCAGGGTCTGCTGCAGCGAGTAGGAGTACGTCTCGGCGAAGGCCTCCAGCATGTGGCGCTTCACGTGGTTGTAGGAGCGGTTCCAGTTCGGCTGCGGCTCGTCGTCGTGGCCGGTGTAGCCGTACTTCCAACGGGCCGTCACCTGGGTCGCCAGGATGCGGTCGTAGGCCTCCTGGAGGGTGGTGTACTTGTCCTTGATGTAGCCCCAGAACTCGGAGTTGGTCGTGTTCATCACGACCAGGTCCTTGAGCCCGGAGATCACCTGGACGGACTCGCCGTCGAACACGATCTCGGAGGTGCGTACCTCCTGGCCGTTGCGGACGAAGGAGTGGCCGACCTCCTCGGAGCCGATGAAGCGGGCGGAGCTGTCCGGGGTCCGGATGCGGTCCCAGGTGTACTCCTCGATGCGGATGCGGGCGCTGTGCACCACACCGCGCTCGGTGTTCTCGACGAAGTGGCGGGCCAGCGTGATGCCGAAGGCCTCCGCCGACTCGATGCCGTACTCCTTGGCGAAGGCGTAGACGGTGTTCTTCGTCGTGTCGGTGGGCAGGCAGTTGGCGTTGGAGCCGGTGAGGTGGACGTCCTCGAACTCGCCCTGCAGGGAGACCGAGACGTTCAGGTCCTTGATCTCGTGCCGGGTGGAGTCGCGGTAGACCCGGACGATGCGGTTCTCCGCCTTGCCGTACTGGTTCTGGCCGAGCACGTGGGCCATGGCATGGCTCCTAAGGTTCCAGGTCGGTCTTCTAGCTTCCGCGGTAGACCGAGTAGCCGAACGGGTTGAGCAGCAACGGCACGTGGTAGTGGTGCTGCGCGGGCGCGACCGTGAAGACGATCGCTACCTCGGGGAAGAACGGCGCCGCCTCGCCCCGGGCCGCGTAGTACGCGGTGGTGTCGAAGAGCAGCCGGACGACCGAGCCCGCCTCCGCGGCCGGCAGGTCCTTGGCCCGGCCGTCGGAGTCCGTGGCGGAGGTGCCGAGCACCTTCCAGCCACCCTCGGTGTGCAGTGCCAGCTCGACCGGCACGCCCTCGGCCGGGCGGCCGAGGCTGGTGTCGAGCACATGCGTGGAGATGCCAGTCATGGGTTGAAGCACCTTACTGATGGCAGGAATTGACTGACCGTCAGGAGTCTAGGCCCCGTCGAGCAGCCGGTTGATCCGGATGTCGTTGATCTTGCGCAGTTCGCCGCGGACGATCTCGCGCTCGGTGGCGGCGTCGTTGGGGTGGCGCTCGCGCAGCGAGGCGAGCATGGTCGCGGCCGTGCGGCCGGTCGCGCAGATCAGGAACACGTGGCCGAACTTCGCCTCGTAGGCGGCGTTGGCCTCGCGCAGGTCGTCGAGGAGCGCACTGTCGGCTCCCCGGATGCCGGCCTGCTCGCGCTCGGAGGTGGCGTCGCCGGCCTTCGGCGTGCCGATCCGGGCGTGGCCGGCCATCGCGTCGGCGAGGTCCGCGGTGTCGAGGACGGCCATGGCGGCGGCGTTGGCGTCGAGCAGGGCCGTGCGGTCCCGCCACGGCCGGGCGGCCGCGACCGCCTCGGCCCAGCGGGGGCTGGAGCAGATCTCCAGCAGCGTCTCCCGCAGATCGGCGGCCGGGGCCGCCGCCAGGGACTCAAGCGCCCCGGCGTCCGCGGTCGGAGCGGTGGATTCGTTGGTCACGGGTGGACCTCCTGAAGAGTGGTGCCACTCGCACAAGCTAGATCCACCACCGCAGACCGTCAACACTTTGTTGAACGGTTGGTGGTTACGTTTCGCGGCGGGCCGGATTGCCGGGGGATGTCGTGTGGGATCCGCCAATGGGCCCGGCGCGGCGGGCGGTGAAGACTCGGGGCGGGCGGTGTCAGCCCTTCCGGGAGCCTTCCTGCCGGTTCAGGTAGTTGTAGACCGTGAAGCGGCTGACGCCGAGCGCCGAGGCCACCGTCTCCACCCCGTGGCGGACGGTGAACGCCCCGCGCTCCTCCAGCAGGGCGACCACGTGCTGCTTCTCGGCCCGGTCGAGCTCGGTCAGCGGGCGCCCGTCGAACTGGCGCACCATCTCCGCGAGCAGCCGGTCCAGCGCACTGCTCAGGTGCGGGAGCCGCACCGCCACGGCCGCCTCGCCGTCCCACTCCAGGAGGACGTCGTCCGGGCGCGCCTCGGCCGGCTCGACCGCGGTGGCGCCCACCGCGTCCAGCAGCGGCTTTATCGCGGCGGTGAGCGGGTGTTCCATGGCGTTGCTCACGGCGTACCCCCTCCTTCCGGGGACTGCTCGTCGCCGAGCACGCTGATCTGGACGGAGATCCGGGTCGCCCCGGCCTCCAGGGTCTCGCGCAGCAGGCGCGTCACCGCGGCCAGGGCCTGCTCGGCGTCGCCCTCGGCGCTGGTGCCGAAGGGCCCGACCGAGACGTCGAGGCCGGCCTCGTCCACGACCCGGCGGGCGGCCTTGGCGTGGTCCGGGAAGCCGTCCAGCTCGAACGGTTCTGTCGTGAACTCCACCATCAATCGCACGCGCTCACTCTAGACGGCCCGCGCAAGGGTCGGACCGGGCGTACGGGTGCGCGGGACGGCTGGGTGATCGGACAGGCCGCGGGCGGTGCGACCGGCGCCGTTCGGCCACTTCAACAAATTGTTGCGGCGGCCTTGACGGCCCGGAAGCTCCTCGGCGAAGCTTCCACCAGACAGAATCCCCCTTCCGGATCGTGGAAGTCGGGAACGGAAGAGAGGGAAGGTGAGCACGTGACTGCCGCCGCCGCGCACAGCTACACGGTCAACCTGTCGATCCTGTTCAACGAGCTCCCGCTGCTGGAGCGCCCCGCCGCCGCGGCCGCGGCCGGCTTCACCGCCGCCGAGCTCTGGTGGCCCTTCGGCGAGGAGCACGACCCCTCGCAGGCCGAGCTGGACGCGCTCCGCAAGGCCTTCACCGACGCCGGCGTGCAGCTCACCGGCCTCAACTTCCTCGACGACCTCGTCAAGGGCGCCCGCGGCACCGCCTCGGTGCCGGCCGAGAGCGAGCGCTTCCGGGCCAACGTCCCGGTCGCCGCGGCCCTCGCCGACTCCCTCGGCACCAAGGCGCTGAACGCCCTCTACGGCAACCGGGTGGCGGGCGCCGACCCGGCCGAGCAGGACGCCCTGGCGCTGGAGAACCTCGTCCTCGCCGCCCGGGCCGCGCACTCCGTCGGCGCGGTCCTGCTGATCGAGACCCTCAACGCGGTCGAGTCCCCGGACTACGCGCTGCTCAGCGCCGAGGCGGCGGTCGAGGTCGTGGGCAAGGTCAACGCGGCCACCGGCCTCGGCAACGCCAGGTTCCTCTGCGACCTCTACCACCTGGCCAGGAACGGCGAGGACCTGGCGGCGGTGATCTCGACGTACGCCGACCGGATCGGCCACGTGCAGATCGCCGACGTCCCGGCCCGCAACGAGCCCGGCACCGGCGGACTCGACTTCGAGGACCTCTTCGCCCGGCTCACCGCCGCCGGCTACCAGGGCCGGATCGGCCTGGAGTACAAGCCCTCCACCGGCGTCAGCGCCGACAGCTTCGCCTGGCTCCCGCGCGAACTGCGCGCCGGCTGAGCCCCCTCCCACCACCTCCCCAACGCAAGGAGCACGACGCGATGAGCCGCAAGATCGCCTTCATCGGCCTCGGCATCATGGGCAGCCCGATGGCCGCCAACCTGGTCAGGGCCGGCCACCACGTCACCGGCTACAACCTCACCCAGCCGCAGATCGACGCCCTGGTCGCCGCCGGCGGCCACGGCGCCACCAGCATCGCCGACGCGGTGAAGGACGCCGAGGTCGTCATCACCATGGTCCCGGCCGACCCGCAGGTCGAGCAGGTGATCCTGGGCGAGGGCGGTGTCCTGGAGAACGCGCAGCCGGGCACCCTGGTGATCGACATGTCCTCGATCACCCCGCAGACCTCGATCAAGGTCGAGGCCGCGGCCAAGGAGCGCGGCGTGCGCACCCTGGACGCCCCGGTCTCCGGCGGCGAGGCCGGCGCGGTCGAGGCCGTCCTGTCGATCATGGTCGGCGGCGCGGCGGAGGACTTCGCCGAGGCCAAGCCGCTGCTCGACGCCCTCGGCACCACGGTGATCCACGTCGGCCCGGCCGGCGCCGGCCAGACCGTGAAGGCCGCCAACCAGCTGATCGTGGCCGTCAACATCCAGGTCCTCGCCGAGGCCGTGGTCTTCCTGGAGAACGCCGGCGTCGACCTGCAGGCCGCGCTGGAGGTGCTCGGCGGCGGCCTGGCCGGCTCCACCGTGCTCAACCGCAAGCGGGCGAACATGCTGAACCGCGAGTTCGCCCCCGGCTTCCGGATCGACCTGCACCACAAGGACATGGGCATCGTCACCGACGCGGCCCGCGCCGTCGGCGCCGCCCTGCCGGTCGGTGCCGTGGTGGCCCAGCTGGTCGCCTCCGCCCGCGCCAACGGCGACGGCTCGCTCGACCACTCCGCCCTGCTGCGCGGCGTCGAGCGGCTCTCCGGCCGGACGGTCTGACCCGCCCCGTCCCCCCGACTCCTCCTGGCGGCGTGTACCTGTCCGGTCGTGCCCGCGCCGCCAGGAGGCAGCAACCCGACCGGCAGCGGGCCGCGGCCCTGCCCGCCCCCTGCCGGTCGTCCCAGGCCGGCGGCGCGCCACCCTCCCGGTAGGCACTTCGGTCGTGCCCGTGCGCGCCGCCCCGGCCCCCTCTCCTGCCGAGGGGAGCCTCTCGAACGTCGGAAGCGGGACGAGAGGAACGGCGGAGAGGGGGCCCACCACGCCCCCGGGTGGGCGGCACCTGCGCAACCCCCGCCCACCTGGGTAGTGCCAGTACGTAGACGTTCCCGAAGAAAGGCCACCCCCATGCCCGCCACCCCCGCTCAGGGCCATGTGGTCGTCGCGCCCGACAAGTTCAAGGGCTCCCTGGAGGGCGCCGAGGTCGCCGCCCGGATCGCCGCCGGCGTCCGCCGCGCCGCCCCCGGCACCGAGGTCCGCGAACTCCCGGTCGCCGACGGCGGCGAGGGCACCCTGGCGGCCGCCCTCGCGGCCGGCTTCGAACGGGTCGCGGTCAAGGTGGCGGGACCGACCGGTCTGCCGGTGGACGCGGCGATCGCCGTCCGCGGCGACACCGCCGTGGTCGAGCTGGCGCAGGCCTCCGGCCTCGCCCGGCTCCCCGGCGGCCGCACCGCCCCGCTGGCGGCCGGCTCCTACGGGGTCGGCCAGCTGATCGCCCGGGCCGTCTCGCTCGGCGCCGAGCGGATCGTGCTCGGCCTCGGCGGCAGCGCCTGCACCGACGGCGGCGCGGGCATGGTCCAGGCGCTCGGCGTCGGCCTGTACGACGCGGACGGCGGCGAGCTGCCACCGGGCGGCGCGGCCCTGCGCCGGCTCGCCCGGATCGACCTCGGACCGCTGGCCGACCCGCTCCCCGGGGTGGACGTGGTGGTCGCCTGCGACGTCGACAACCCGCTGCTCGGGCCGCGCGGCGCCACCGCCGTGTACGGCCCGCAGAAGGGCGCGGACGGCGACGACCTGGTGGTCCTGGAGGAAGGTCTGACCGTCTGGGCGGACGCCGTCCGGGCGGTCACCGGCCGGGACGTCCGCGACGCCCCCGGCGCCGGGGCGGCAGGAGGGGTCGGCTTCGCCGCCCTGGCCCTGCTCGGCGCCACCATGCGGCCCGGGATCGAGCTCCTCCTCGATCTCCTGGGCTTCGACGAGGCAGTGCGTGGGGCGCGCCTCGTCGTCACCGGTGAGGGATGCCTGGACGCGCAGACGCTCCACGGCAAGGCCCCCGCCGGCGTCGCCGCGGCGGCCACTCGGGCGGGGGTTCGGGTGGCTGCCGTGGCCGGACGGCTGGAACTGTCGGAACCGGAGTGGCGGGCGGCGGGCTTCGCCGCGGCCGTGGCGCTCACCGACCTGGCCGAGCGGCCGGGCGAGAGCATGACCAGGGCCGGCGAGCTCGCCGAGACCGCGGGGGAGCGGCTGGCCGCCGAACTGCTCGGCCGGTAGCCCGCAACCCCTTGTGGATTCCTACATTGACGTTTTGTTGAAGGCGGGCCTAGGCTCCGAGCACTCGCAGCCGTCCGGCACCCGACGGCGGCCCAACTCCCCTGCGCGCCTTCGGCACTCCCCACTCGTACCCTCGTTTCGGAGGTCCCGATGCCCCTCAGCGACACGCCGTCCACCCCGGCCGTGATCCGCTCCCGCCGGGTCGTCCTGCCGGACGGCGAGCGCCCGGCCGACGTCCTCGTCCAGGACGGGCGGATCGCCCAGGTCGCCGCGCACGGCTCGCTGCTCGCGGGGGACCGCCACCTCACCGACCTCGGCGACACCGCCCTGCTGCCCGGCCTGGTCGACACCCACGTGCACGTCAACGAGCCCGGCCGCACCGAGTGGGAGGGCTTCGCCACGGCCACCCGGGCGGGCGCCGCCGGCGGTGTCACCACGATCGTCGACATGCCGCTGAACTCCGTCCCGCCGACCACCACGCCCGCCGGGCTGGAGGCCAAGCGGAAGACCGCCGAGGGCCAGGCCTGGGTCGACCTCGGCTTCTGGGGCGGCGCGGTGCCCGGCAACACCGGCGACCTGGCGGCGCTGCACGAGGCCGGCGTCTTCGGCTTCAAGAGCTTCCTCGCCCCGTCCGGCGTGGACGAGTTCCCGCACCTGGCCACCCAGGAGGACCTGGAGTCCGCGCTCGCCGAGCAGGCCCGGCTCGGCGCGCTCGCGATCATCCACGCCGAGGACCCGGCCGTCCTCGACGCCGCCCCGCAGCAGCCCGGCGTGCACTACCGCGACTTCCTGGCCTCCCGGCCCGACGACGCCGAGGCCGCCGCCGTCGCCCGGCTGCTCGACACCGCCCGCCGCACCGGCACCCGGGTGCACATCCTGCACGTCTCCTCGGCCGCCGTGCTGCCGCTGCTGCGGCAGGCCCGGGAGGACGGCGTGCAGGTGACCGCCGAGACCTGCCCGCACTACCTCACCCTCACCGCGGAGGAGGTGCCGGACGGCGACACCGCCTTCAAGTGCTGCCCGCCGATCCGCTCCGAGTCCAACCGGGACGCCCTCTGGGCGGCCCTCGCGGCCGGCGAGTTCGCCGCCGTCGTCTCCGACCACTCGCCGTCCACCCCGGACCTGAAGCTGCTCCGGCGCTACGGCGGCAGCGGCGACTTCGCCGCGGCCTGGGGCGGCATCGCCTCCCTGCAGGTCGGCCTGCCCGCCGTCTGGACGGAGGCCCGCCGCCGCGGCCACACCCTCGCGGACGTCGTCCGCTGGATGGCCTCCGGCCCGGCCGCCCTGGTCGGCCTCACCGGCACGAAGGGCGCCATCGCCCCCGGGTACGACGCCGACCTCGTCGCCTTCGACCCGGACGCCGACTTCGCGGTGCACGCCGAGCAGCTGCACCACCGCAACCCCGTCACCCCGTACGCCGGCCGCACCCTCACCGGCGCGGTGCGCACCACCTGGCTCCGCGGCCGGGCGGTCGACACCGCCGGCGAGCCGTTCGGCCGGCAGATCACCCGTCCTTGAGGAGAGTCGAGTTGAGCACCGAGAAGACCGCGGCCGCGCCCTTCACCGAGCTGGTCGACCTGGCCTCCCGCCGGCTGGGCGCCGGCGTCGTCGCCACCAACGAGGACACCTTCGCCGACGCGGAGAACCTGCTGGTCGCCCGGCCCGCCGAGTTCCGGCCGCACACCTTCGGCCACAAGGGCCAGATCATGGACGGCTGGGAGTCCCGCCGCCGCCGCGGCGCCTCGGCCGACCAGCCGCACCCGACCGACGAGGACCACGACTGGGCGATCGTCCGGCTCGGCGCGGCGGGCGTGATCCGCGGCGTGGTCGTCGACACCGCGCACTTCACCGGCAACTACCCGGAGACCGCCTCCGTCCAGGCCGCCTCCGTACCCGGCCACCCCTCGCCCGCCGAGGTCGAGGCCGCCGAGTGGACGGACCTGGTGCCGCGCACCCCGCTGAAGGGCGACACCGCGCACGGGTTCGCGGTCGACAACGGCACCCGCTGGACGCACGTCCGGCTCAACATCTGGCCCGACGGGGGCGTCGCCCGGCTGCGGGTGCACGGCGAGGTGCTGCCCGACCCGCGCGAGCTCGACGGCCTCACCTTCGACCTCGCCGCCCAGGAGACCGGCGGCGTCGCCGAGGCCGCCTCGGACCGCTACTTCTCCTCCCCGCACAACCTGAACGCTCCCGGCCGCGCCACCGTCATGGGCGAGGGCTGGGAGACCCGGCGTCGGCGCGACAAGGCCAACGACTGGGTCCGGATCGCCCTGGCCGGGGGCGGCGAGGTCCTGGCCGCCGAGGTGGACACCACCCACTTCGTCGCCAACGCCCCCGGCTGGGCCGACCTGGTGGGCTACGACGCCTCCGCCGGCGGCGACCCCGCCACCGACACGGCCGGCTGGTTCCCGCTGCTGCCCCGCACCCGGCTGCAGCCCGACACCCGGCACCGCTTCCGGTTCGACACCGGCCGCACCGCCACCCACGTGAAGATCAACGTCTACCCCGACGGCGGCCTCGCCCGGCTCCGGCTCACCGGCCGCCTGACCGAGGCCGGCCGCGCCGCCCTCGCCCTGCGCTGGTTCGACGCGCTGCCCGCCGCCGAGGCCGAGTCCGCCCTCGCCGCGGCCGGCCTGACCGCCGACGAGGCCGCCGGGCTGACCGCCGCCCGGCCGCTCCGGGACGCGCCTCGGCCGGTGCCGCCGCGGCCGCCCTCGTCCCGGCCGACGGCCCGGACGGCGAGCACACCTCCCGCCGCCGCGCCGCCCTCTGGCGCCTCCTCGGCGTCTGACCCCAGACCCCCCTGCACCGCACCGCTGCTACTGAAGGACCCTCATGCCGAAGACCCTGACCACCGAGTCCGGCGCGCCCGTCGCCGACAACCAGAACTCCGCCTCGGCCGGCGAGTACGGCCCGCTGCTGATCCAGGACCAGCAGCTGCTGGAGAAGCTCGCCCGGTTCAACCGCGAGCGCATCCCGGAGCGCGTGGTGCACGCCCGAGGCTCCGGCGCCTACGGCTACTTCGAGGTCACCGACGAGGTCTCGCAGTACACCCGGGCGGACTTCCTGTCGGCCGTCGGCAAGCGCACCGACGTCTTCCTGCGGTTCTCCACGGTGGCCGGCAACCTGGGCGCCAGTGACGCCGTCCGCGACCCCCGCGGCTTCGCGCTGAAGTTCTACACCGCCGACGGCAACTACGACCTGGTCGGCAACAACACCCCGGTGTTCTTCATCAAGGACCCGATCAAGTTCCCCGACTTCATCCACTCGCAGAAGCGCGACCCCTACACCGGCATCACCGAGGCCGAGAACGTCTGGGACTTCTGGGCCCACGCCCCCGAGGCCACCCACCAGATCACCTGGCTGTTCGGCGACCGCGGCATCCCGGCCTCCTACCGCCACATGAACGGCTACGGCTCGCACACCTACCAGTGGGTCAACGAGCAGGGCGACGCCTACTGGGTGAAGTACCACTTCAAGACCAACCAGGGCATCCGCTCGCTGGACGGCTCGCAGGCCGCCGAGGTGGTCGGCGGCGACGCCGACAGCCACCAGCGCGACCTCCACCAGGCCATCGAGCGCGGGGTGTTCCCGTCCTGGACGCTGTACGTCCAGCTGATGCCGGTCGCCGAGGCCGCCACCTACCGCTTCAACCCCTTCGACCTCACCAAGGTGTGGCCGCACGCCGACTACCCGCTGGTCAAGGTCGGCCGCCTGGTGCTCAACAAGAACCCGGAGAACGTCTTCGCCGAGGTCGAGCAGGCCGCCTTCTCGCCGAACAACTTCGTGCCCGGCATCGGCCCGTCCCCGGACAAGATGCTCCAGGGCCGCCTGTTCGCCTACGCCGACGCCCAGCGCTACCGCCTCGGCGTCAACCACACCCAGCTGCCGGTGAACGCCCCGCGCGCCACCGAGGCGAACAACTACGGCCGCGACGGCCTGGGCGCCCTCAACACGGCCGGCCGCGCCAAGAACTACGAGCCGAACTCCTTCGACGGCCCGGCGCAGACCGGCGACGCGCTCGCCGCCCCCGTCCGGCTGGAGGGCCACACCGGCACCTACACCACCCCGGCCCACACCAAGGACGACGACTTCTTCCAGGCCGGCGAGCTCTACCGGCTGATGTCCGACGGCGAGAAGGACCGCCTGATCGCCAACCTGGCCGGCTTCCTCGCCCAGGTGAGCCGCGAGGACGTCGTGGAGAAGAACCTCGCCCACTTCCACGCGGCCGACGAGGAGTACGGCAGCCGCCTGGAGGCCGCGGTGAAGAAGCTCCGCGCCGGCGACGACGCCTGACCGGCCCCCCGACCGGGCCCCTCCCCCCTGGGCAGTGGGGGAGGGGTCCTTCGCCTTACCACAAGAACCGCCGAAATCTGACGGACGCTCACGAACCGTGCCGCATCCGGGCGTACGGGCGGCCAAGGCGGCCCCTCCGCGGCTAGGCTGGACGTGCGCGGCCGCGCCGCGCACTCGCGCGAGCGGAAGGGGACGCCCATGCCGGCACCGAGCCGGGGCCGCCGGACCGGCCCCGCCCACGGCCGCCCGAACCCGAACCCGTACGGGCCGCTGCACCGCGCACTGCGCCTGCTGGAGGCCGTCGACCGGCACCCGCACGGCGTCGACACCGCCCGGCTGGCCCGCGAACTCGGCGTCCAGGCCGCGGCGGTGCAGGAACTGGCCGAGACCCTGGAGTGCGAGGGTTACCTGCTCTTCGACGACGGCGTCTGGCTGCTCGGCGGCGCGCTCACCGTGCTCGGCCAGCAGAACCGCGAACAGCTCGTCCGGGCCCGGCTGCACCGACGGCTCGCCGACCTGCGCGACGAACTCGGCGCCGCCGTCTACTTCACGCGCTACCACGACGGCGAACTGAGCGTGGAGGCCGTCTCCGCCACCGACCACGCCCCGGCCGTCCAGGAGTGGGTGGACTTCCGGGCGACGGCCCACGCCAGCGCCATGGGCAAGTGCCTGCTCGGCCAGCTCGACCACAACGGCCGCCGCGACCACCTCGCCCGCCACCCCGTCGCCCGGCTCACCTCCCGCACCATCACCGACACCGAGCAACTGCTGCACCGCCTGGACCGGCAGCCCGCCACCGTCCCCGTGCTCGACCTCCAGGAGTACGCGCTGGGCACCGTCTGCGCGGCCGTCCCCGTCACCGCCGGCGCCACCGTCGGCTGCCTGGCCACCTCCCTGCCCGCCACCGAGACCCACCGCCTGCGCGCCGCCGCCGAACTCCTCTCGCTGCGCGCAGCCCCGCTGATGCTCGCCATGGCGGTGTAGCCGGGGCGTGTGGCGCCTCCCCGCCGCGGGCAGGATGCCGTTGCGGCCCGGCACCGTCGGAGGGGGAGCCATGACCCGCAGGGTCCGGCCGTTCGGCCTGCTGTGCGTCGCCGCCGGCTTCGCGGCCGCCGCCCCGTCGGCCGCGCTGCTCGCCTACTCCGCCGGGGTAGACTGGCAGGTGCGCCTGACCGGTCCGGCGCCGTACCTGCTGCTCGGGGGCCTGCTGCTGGCGTTCCTCGGCGGCCTGCCGGCCGGTACCGACGCGTTCGTCGGCTGCCTCGCGGCGCTGTTCTTCCTGGTCGTGCTCGGCATCGGCGCCGAGCTGGCCGGGCGGGCAACGGAACGCACCCGGGACTGGTACCGCACCCCGCAGTCGGTCAGCGTCACCGTGACCGGGTGCCAGGTGTACCGGGAGCCCACCGGGCCGTTCGACGACCTCTACGGCTGCCTGCACACCTGGACCTTCGACGGCCGGCAGCTGACCGAGCGGCGCCTCGCCGACGACTACCCGGACGGCCACCGGATCCGGCTCTGGATGGACCCGGACGACGGCTCGCTGGACGACCACGCCCTGTTCACCATCGTCGCCGCGACGGCCTTCGGCCTCTTCACCGGCGCCCTCGCCCTGCTGATGACCCGGCTGGCGGTCGAGTCCTTCCTGACGGCCCTCCGCGGGGCGCTCCGCCCGCCGGTGCCGGACTGAGCCACACCTCCACCGTCCCGGGCGGGCGAGGGGCGTGGTGGACGCGAAACTTATTAGACTCAATGTCGATAAGACCCTTGCCGGGTCTGCTACCCGCGAGTACGTTGCCAGGGTCGAAGCCGCCACAGCAGGCCAGGAGGCTCCCCCATGCCCAGCACCACCCCGCCGCCGCGCATCCACGACGACCTCGTCCTGGAACCCCGCGACGTGCAGTTCGACTGGTCCAGCCTGCCGCTGCACTGGATCCCCGACGAGCCGTTCGCCACCCACACCATCAACGTGCTCCACCTCCTCCTCCCGGAGGGCGAGCGCTGGTTCGTCCGGGTCTTCTCGGACGCCCTGCCGATGATCACCGACGACCGGCTCCGCGAGGAGGTCCTCGGCTTCATCGGCCAGGAAGCCATCCACGCCGAAGCCCACCAGGAAGTCCTCGACCACCTGCTCGGCCAGGGCCTCGACCCCCGCCCCTACATCCGCCAGATCGGCTGGCTCTTCCACCGCGTCCTCGGCGACAAGCCCGGACTGACGGGCCGACGGCGCCGCGAGAACATCATCGAACGGGTCGCCTTCGTCGCAGCGATCGAGCACTTCACCGCCTTCCTCGGCAACTGGGCCCTCAACTCGCCCGGCCTCGACCGCGCCCAGGCCGACCCCACCATGCTCGACCTGCTGCGCTGGCACGGCGCCGAAGAGGTCGAGCACCGCAGCGTCGCCTACGACCTGCTCGTCCACCTCGACCCCGGCTACCTGCGGCGGATGCGGGGGATGCTCGTCTCCGGGCCGCTGCTGGTGCACCTGTGGGTGCGGGGCGTCCGGTTCCTGCTCGCCGCCGACCCCGAACTCCGCGGCCGGATCCGGCCGACCTGGCGGGAGGCGCAGGTGCAGGCCCGCCGCGGACTGCTGCCCGACCCGAAGGCGATGGCCCGCTCCGCCGCCCGCTACTTCAAGCCCGGCTACCACCCCACCCAGGAGGGCTCCTCCAGCCAGGCCCTCGGCTACCTCGCCACCTCCCCGGCCGCCCGCGCAGCCGCCACCCACTGAGGGCGCAACCCCCAAGGGGCGCAGGCAACCCCAGGGGCGCGGGGAACTGCGCAGTCCGGGGGTGGCTGTCCGTGCGGATTCGGGCCGGCCCCTGGTCCGTGCAGTGACCCGCATCCGAATTGCGCAGTTCTCGCCCCAGCCTTCGGCCGGGAGGTGCCCCCACGCGCCCCCGGGGAGTTGCCCCCTGGGTGAGTCAATCCCCCTACGTACCGATTCCGACCTGCCACGGAGCCGCCACCGATGGATCTCGTCACTCCGCCGCCCGACCTGTACGGCCGTCCCCGGGACGACCGGTTCATGCGGTGGCTCACCGCGTTCGGAGACCGCTACAGTCCGGCGCTCGGCAGTCCCGGGCTGCGCCGCAGTCCCCGCAGGCCGGCCCCCGCCCCCCCCCCCCGCCCTCGCCGAACGGTGGGCCGCGCAGCACCCGCCGGAGCAGGCGTGACCGGC
>NZ_BAAALD010000107.1:0-25069 GCF_039528095.1 Kitasatospora arboriphila | reverse complement strand
GTCCAGCCCGCGTCCCGCAGCATCCGCAGCCGCTCCTCGGCGCCGTCCGCCGTGCCGGGCGCTCCGGCGGTGTCCCGCAGCCAGGTGCCGCTGTCCAGCACGAAGGCGACCGCGCCGCCGCTGCGCTGGCGCATCTTGGCCGCCAGCGCGGCCTGCGCCTCGTCCAGCGCGGCGGTCGCCCGGACCACCGGCGAGTCGGTCGCCCCGGCCGCCGCCCCGCAGCGGCGCAGCTGCTCGGCGCACTCCCGGGGACGGCCGCGCAGCGCCGCCAGCCGGGCGAGCGTGCCGTGCAGGTCCGCGGCGTCCGCGGGCGGCAGACCGTCCTGATGCCCGCTCAGGGCGTCCTCGGCAGCGGCGGTGTCACCGCAGTCCAGCAGCGACCGGGCCAGCCCGCGGGCGATCGGGCCGCGCAGGCCCGCCGCCCCCAGCACCCGGCAGGCCCGCTCGGCCTGCCGCAGCTCCTCGACGGCCTGCCGCGGCCGGTCCGCGGCCGCGTGCACCGCGGCCCGGAACACCGGCAGGAAGACCTCCGCCTCCGCGAAGGCGAGCTCCCGGGACAGGCGTTCCGCCTCGGCCAGGCACGCCCCGGCCTCCGCCCACCGCTCCTGCAGGGCGAGCAGCACGGCCAGCGGGCAGTTCAGGGTCAGCCGTACCGTCCGCCGGCCGGCGCCGTGCCGGGCCAGCAGCGCCCGGCAGCGCTGGACGGCCTCCGGTACCGGCACCGGGCCCGTCCACAGCGAGACGCCCACCGCACCGAGGGCGCCGGCCCGCTCCGGCTCCGCGTCCGCCCGCACCGCACCGTCCAGGGCCCGTCGCAGCAACTGCTCCGCCTCGCCGTGGCGGCCGGCCAACTGCCGTTCCTGGGCGAGCCGCAGGCAGGCCCGGGCGGTGCCCAGGTCGTCGCCGGCCGCCTCGAACAGCGGCAGCGCGGCCCGGGTGGCGTCCGCGGCCCGGCGCAACCCCGGCCCGGGGTCGAGCACGGCCAGCGCCAGGCCGGCGTGCGCGGCGAGCACCACGTCCCCGGCGGCCGCCGCCTCCTCCAGCAGGGCGCGGTCCTCCTCGGTGCGGACGCTCGCCAGCCGAACCTCGGCGAGCCGCCAGGCCGCGGCCGCCCGGCCCGGGTCCTGCGGCCGGTACAGGCGGACGGCCCGGTCGAGCAGCTCGCCCAGCCAGCCGAGGTCGGCCCGGCGCAGCGCGGTCGCCCCGGCAGCGGCCAGCCGGTCGGCGGCCCGCCCGCGCAGCGCGTCGGTGCGGGCGTCCAGCAGGCCGAGCTCGGTGCGGTACCGGTGCGCGAGGGCGAGGTGCCCGCCGACCGCGCCGTCCGGGGCGCCGCGGGCGGCCAGCAGCTCGGCGGCCCGCTCGTGCCGTTCGGCACGGACCCGCTTGGCGGTGCCCCGGTAGGAGACCTCCTGGACGAGGCCGCTGCGGAAGCGGTAGCCGCCGTCCGGCTCGGCCGGCTCCACCAGCCGCCGCCGGTCCAGCCGGTGCAGGGCGGGCAGCACCGGGTCCGCCCCGGCCGGGCCCGGCCGCAGCTCGCCGCCGGCTCCGCTCTCCGGCCCGCCGAGGGCGAGACCGGTCACCTCCTCGGTGTGGAAGTCCCGGCCGACCACCGAGGCCAGCGCCAGCGTCGTCCGCTCGGGCGGCGCGAGCGCGTCGATCCGGGCACCGAGCAGCGCCTGCACGGTCGGCGGCAGCCCGCCCGCGCCGTGCCCCTCCGCGGCCATCGCGAGCAGCTGCTCCAGGTGCAGCGGATTGCCCTCCGCCCGCTCCAGCAGTGCCGCGCCCGCCTCGGCGCCGTGCCCGGCGACCTCGACCAGACCCGCGGCCAGCCGGGCGCAGTCGGCGTCGGACAGCCCGCCGAGCGCGGCCGCCGCCGACAGGCGGGCCCACTCCGGGTCCTGGTCGAGGAGTTCCGGCCGGCCCGGGCAGAGCAGCAGCACGGGCCGCGCCGCGAGGTCGTCGGCGAGCCGGCGCAGCACGGTGCGCAGCAGCGCACCCGCCCAGTGGAAGTCGTCGACGACCAGCACCAGCCCGTCCGGGCCGGTCAGCGCGCCGAGTACGGCAGCCAGCGCGGCGCAGGTCTCCTCCACCGACGGGTCGGGGGTGCCGTCGCGCAGCAGTCCGGCCTCCAGCAGCCGCAAGGACTCGGCGGGGAGCGGGTGTTCGGCGCCGTCGAGCAGCGGCCGGATCGCGTCGGCGAGCGGGGCGAGGCTGCCCCGGTCGCCGTACGGGCGGCAGCGGCCGGCGCCGTGCCGCACCCCGGTGCGGGCCAGCCACTCGCGGACCAGCCGGGTCTTGCCGAGCCCGGCCTCGCCGTGCACGGTGAGCAGCCGGGCGCCGCCCGCCACGGTGCGCGCCAACGCCTCCTCCAGCAGCCGCAGTTCGGCCTCGCGGCCGACGAACGGGGTGTCGAAGCGGCGGAGCAGCTCCGGGGCGTCGCCGTGCAGGGCCAGCAGCCGGTGCGCGGGGACGGGCTCGGTCTTGCCCTTGAGGGCGAGCGGGCCGGCCGGCTCGGTCAGCGCCGCGTTGGGGCCGATCGCCCGCAGGGTGTCCGGGCCGATCAGGATCTCGCCGGCGGCGGCGTTCTGCTCCAGCCGGGCGGCCACGTTCACCACCTCGCCGGAGACCAGCGCCTGCCGGGCGGAGGCGTCCGTACTGGCCACCGCCTCACCGGTGTTGACGCCGATCCGGACGTTCAGCCGCACCCCGAGGACGGCGAGCCGGTCGTTCAGCCCGGCCAGCGCGTCGACCATGTCGAGGGCGGCGGCGGCCGCCCGGCGGGCGTCGTCCTCGTGCATCACCGGGATGCCGAACACGGCCATCACCGCGTCGCCGATGAACTTCTCGACCCGGCCGCCGTGCGCCTCGATCCGCTCCGTCATCAGCTCGAAGTACCGCAGGGTCACCGAGCGCAGCGCCTCCGGGTCGAGCCGGCCGGAGAGCGCGGTGGAGCCGACCAGGTCGCAGAAGAGCACGCTGACCATCCGGCGTTCGTCCGCACGGGCCGCGGACACGGCCGCGGCGGCGAGCGCGGCACCGCAGTACGGGCAGAAGCGGGCACCGGCGGGCGGCTCACCCGCGCAGCTGGGACAGGCCACGGCGGCCTCCTCTCCGAAGAAGTGACGAAACGTCAGGACCGGACGATCAGAACAGGGCGCCGCCGGCCACCGTGGTGTGCGCCTGCACCTCCGGCTCCACCTCGTCGAGGCGCGCCATGAGGTCGAGCAGCAGCGCCAGCTCCTCCGCACCGAGGGTGCGGAACACGCCCAGCTGCTCGTCGGTGAAGGTGGCGACGGGGAAGCCGGCCGCGGCGAGGGCGGTGAGCACGGGGTCGTCGGCGGGGTTCATGCGCGGTCTCCAGAGGACGGGCCGGGGTGGGCCAGCGAACGGAACAGATGGGTGGTGGCGGTGACGGTGTGCAGGGCGCTCACCGTGACGGCGCTCTCCTGCCGGACGTCCAGCGGCAGACCGTCCAACAGGGCGTCCAGGTCGGCCCGGTGGCCGGCGTCGAGCACGGCGTGGTCGTGCACGGTGCGGAAGGCCGCCGTCGGCAGACCGGTCTCCGCGGCGAGCCGGCCGGCCAGCCACGGCGCCGGCGCATGGCCCTCCAGCACCGTCATGTAGCCGAGCAGGGCCACCGGGTGGACGTGCTCGATCCAGTAGTACTGCGGGCCGACCAGCCGGGCCGCGGCCACCGGCGGCGGGCCCGCGTCCGGCGCGGCGCCGGCGGCCGCCAGGTCCTCCAGCAGCCAGTCGTCGTGGCCGCGCTCCTCCTCGACGTGCCGCTCCAGGTAGGCGCCGAGCGGCCCCGCCACCCGGTCCCCGGGCCCGGCCGCGGCGCAGCGCCGCGCGGCGAGCTCCATCAGCGGCACGGAGGCCCGCACCACCGCGTGCATCGCCCGCAGGTACGCGGCGTACCGCCCGCCCAGGCCGTCCGGCCGCCACAGCGCCGAGGCCGCGGCCTGCAGCGGCAGGGCGGCCAGGTCGAGGGTCAGCCGGAGGGCGGTGCTGCGGGAGGGCGGTGCGGGGGTCATCGGGCTTCTCCGAGCGGGAGCGGGGCAGGGGTGCGCGGGAACGGGGCAGGGGTGCGCGGGAGCGGGGCAGGGGTGCGCGGGAGGTTCGGCGGCGTGGCACCGAGGGTGACCAGGTCGGCCCAGGCGGCGCTGCCGAAGCGGCGGACCAGGGCGGCCGGCCCGGCCGCCGCCTGGGCGTGCGCGGCCTGCAGGTCGAGCAGTTCGCCGACCGGCCCGGCGCCGGTGCGGGCGGCGGCCGCGTACACCGCCGGGTGGTCGGGCAGGGCGCGGCAGCCGGCGCAGGTGCCGGTGCAGTCGGCCGCCGTGCCGAAGCGGGCGTACAGGTGCGGGGCGCCGACCGCGCGGACCATCCGCAGCACCGGCCCGGTCAGCGCCCGGCGCCGTACGGCGGCCCAGTCGTCGCGGTCGGTGTGGCCGAGCAGCAGGTGCGCGGGGACGGGGCGCCGGTCCACCACCTGCTGGTTGCAGCAGGCGAGCACGGCGCCGTCCGCGGCGACCACCGGCCAGGCGGCCATCGCGCAGGGCACCGGCCGGCCGTCCGGGCCCGGTGCGGACTGCCGGGCCGCCCAGCCCGCCGCCCGGCCGACCGCGCGCACCTCGTTGACCAGCATCGGCACGGCGTCGCCGAAGACCCGGCGGACCTGCCCGGTGACCTCGGCGAGGTACGGGTCGTCCGGGCCGCCGCCGGTCAGGTGCAGGCTCACCGGGACCCCGCCGTCCAGCACGGTGCGCAGCACGGTGAAGACGTCCGCGCGCGGCACCTCCCGTTCGTGGAAGGCGTCCAGGCTGGCGGAGAAGTGGTCGACCCGGCCGACCGCCGCCGCGATCCGGCGGGGGACGCGGCCGCCGCGGGCGAAGAACATCCCGCTGAGCACCGCCGTCCGCGCCCCGGACACCCGTGCGGCATCCGCGAGTTCGGCGACCAGCTCGGGCCGCAGCAGCGGCTCTCCGCCGGTCAGCAGCACCAGCTCCGGCCGGTCGGCCGCGGTGAACGACCGGACGAGGCGCAGCAGTCCGCCCTCCGGCGGGTCGGCGCCCCGCATGTCGGAGGCGGTCGAGCAGTGCGCACAGCTGAGCGGGCAGCGGCGGGTGAGCGTCAGCAGCAGGCCGGCGCAGGGCGTCGGGCGCAGGCCCACGAGTTCGGCCAGGTCCATCGTCCACCTCTTCCCGCAGCAGGGCCGTCCCCGCCACGGTGCCCGTCCGCGGTCGGCGGCCGGTTCGGCGGTGCCCCGGATCCGGTACATCCGCAGGCCACGGCGGGTGCGGGGCGGTCCCCGACGGTGCCGCGGCGCCACCGCCGGAGGACCGACACCGGCCCCGACCTGCGCAAGGGCCGTCCTGTACCGCGGCTGAACCGCCGCCGTGCCGGGCGTTCCTAGCTTTCTCGGTGTCGGCGGACGAACCGCCGGCCGCAGCACCGAGCCGGGTGCGCCGACCGGGCCCGCCCGCCGAACCAGGACTGGAGACCACCATGGCCGAGAACACCGAGCCCACCCGCGACGAGGACGTCGAGGTCGTGGCGCACAGCGGCGACGCCGAGGACACCCCCTGGTGCGTCATCAACACCGGCAAGACCAACGTCGACGAGGACGTCGAGGTCGTCGCCCACAGCGGCGAGACCGAGGACACCCCGTGGTGCGTCATCAACACCGGCACCACCAAGCTGGACGACGAGGACGTCGAGGTCGTCGCCCACAGCGCGGACGCCGAGGACACCCCCTGGTGCATCATCAACACCGGCACCGCGAACTGATCGACCCGGCCAACGGGGCCCGCCGACCGGCGGGCCCCGTCCCCCTTCCCAGGCCCATGGAGGTCACCGTGCCCGCAACCCAGCCCGCCCTCCGCCCCGACCGGTACCGCCTGCTCCGCAGGGCCGACGCCGGCTGGTGGTTCCTCGGCGACGGGGGAGTCGCCCGGCTCCGTCCCGGCCAGGTCGGCCCGGACGGCGGCCTCGCACCCGCGGCCGAGCAGCGGCTGCGGGACACCGGCCTGCTCGACGCCAGGGCCTTCCGCTCCTACTCGCTGACGGTGCTCACCAGCACCGACTGCAACCTCGGCTGCGGCTACTGCTTCCAGAACACCGGGCAGGACCCGAAGGGCGGCAACCGGCCGCCGCGGATCAAGCACGCCCGGCTGACCTCCGAGATGATCGGCGAGGTCCTCGACTTCACCCGGCAGCGGATGGCCGAGGCCGGACTCGACCGGCTGGCCGTGATGCTGTTCGGCGGCGAGCCGCTGCTCAACTTCCGCGGCGCCCGGGAACTGCTCCACCGGGCGGCCGAGTTGGGCGAGCTGGAGGCCGGCATGATCTCCAACGGCACGATGCTCACCCCGCTGATCGCCAAGGAGCTGAACGCGGCCGGTCTCAGGTCCGTCCAGATCACCTTCGACGGCGACCGCGAGGAGCACGACGCGATCCGGATCCGCCGCTCCGGCGGCGGCACCTTCGACGCCATCGTGCACAACGTGGCCAAGGCGATGGCGGCCGCCGAGTCGATCCGCTGGCACCTGCGGATCAACGTCTCGCACCACAACCGGCACGGCATGGACGCCCTGCTGGAACGCCTCGCCGCCGGCCTCGACCCGGCCCGCTGCGGACTGCAGTTCGCCCTGGTCGGCGACGTCGGCGTCGGCTACGGCAACGAACTCGCCTACGGCAGCGGCCTCGCCGCGGACTTCACCCGCTGGCACGCCCGCGCCCTGGAACTCGGCTTCGCGCTGACCCGGCCGCGCCCCAACGACGGCTGCCAGGCCTGCACCTACCAGGACGGCCGCTACGGCGCGGTGGTCAACGCCGACGGCGTGCTCTCCAGCTGCTGGGAGACCGCCGGCCGGCCCGGCTGGGAGGTCGGCACCCTCGCCGACGGCTACCTGCCCGCCCACCGCACCGAGGGCCGCTGGATCACCTGCGACGACCAGTACCAGCACGGCGAGAACGCCGCCGCACTGGCCGTCTTCCAGGACGAGGTCGACGCGGCCCTGCTCGACCTGCTGCACACGGCCGGCCGACTCTGACGCCGGCACAACCTCGGAGGTGGACGATGGCTGACCCCGGAGTACTGAGCGCGAACCGGGACTTCAGGCGGTACTGGACCGGCTCGGCCCTGTCGACGCTCGGCTCCCAGATGTCGCTGATCGCGTTCCCGCTGCTCGTGCTCTCCCTCGGCGGCGGCGCCGCCCAGGCCGGACTGGTGGCCAGCTGCTCACTGCTGACCAGGATGCTGCTGCGGATCCCCGCCGGACAGCTCGCCGACAAGGTGGACCGCCGGCGGCTGATGCTCGGCGCCGACCTCGTCCGCCTGGTCGCCGTCGGCTCCGTCCCGGCCGCCGCCGGACTCGGCGTGCTCGGCTACCCGCAGCTGCTCGCCGTCGCCGTCGTCGAGGGCGTGGCCACCGCGGTGTTCGCCCCCGCCTCCACCATCGCCGTCCGGGACGTCGTCGCCGAGGAGCACCTCTCCGACGCGCTCGCCAAGGACCAGGCCGCGATGGCCGCCGCCTCCCTGCTCGGCCCCTTCCTCGGCGGCTGGCTGTTCACCGTCGACCGGATCCTGCCGTTCACCGCGGACGCCGCCTCCTACGCCGTCTCCGCCGTGCTGCTGCTGCGGATGGCCACCCGCCCCGCCCCCGCCGAACCCGGCACCCGCACCGACAACAGCCCCACCGCCGGCCTGCGCTGGCTGCTCCGGCAGCCCGCCCTGCTGCGCGCCCTGCTCTTCGGTGCCCTGCTCAACCTGGTCGGCGCCGCCTCCGAGGTCGCCATGGTCGTCACCCTCCGGGACGGCGGCAGCGGCGGCACCGCGATCGGCACCGTGCTCGCCTGCGCCGGCGTCGGCGCCGTGCTCGGCTCGCTCGCCGCACCGCGCGTCCTCAAGGTGCTCAGGCCGGGGCAGCTCTTCCTGGCCATCGGCGCGGTGTGGGCCGCCGGCACCGCCGTGATCGCCTTCACCGCGCTGCCCTGGGTGGTCGGCCCGCTGCTCGTCCTGCTGATCCTGCTCACCCCGCCCGCCGGCATCGTGGTCGGCCAGGCACTCATCAGCCAGTCCCCGCGGCACCTGCTCGGCCGGGTCAGCACCGCCGCCGACCTGCTGATCGCCGGACTCGCCGCCGTCGGCCCCGCCCTCACCGGCATCGCCCTGGAAGGCCTCGGCATCCCGCAGACCTGGCTGCTGATCGCCGCCCTGATAGCCGTCACCACCGCGGTCGCCGCCGTCCCGATGCTCCGCGAGTCCGGCCTCGGCACGCCCCGGCGGGAACCGGCCGCCGAGACCGCCCCGGAGCCCGCCCCGGGTGAGGGCACCGCCGTCGCCGCCTGAGATGGGCAATCACCTCGGGGGCGCGTGGGGGCACCTCCCGGCCTTCGGCCGAAAGCTGGGAGGTGCCCCCACCCGCCCCCATGAGCTACCCCCCCACTACCAAGGAAGTTGCCGTGACCGCATCGACCGTGACCGCTCCGCCCGCGTACCCGACCGCGCCGCGGCGGGAGTTGGTCGAGGAGTTGCACGGCCTGCGGATCGCCGACCCGTACCGGGAGCTGGAGGACGCCGCCGCCCCCGCGACGGTCGCCTGGTGCCGCGCGCAGGAGGAGTTGTTCCGCGCGCACCGGGCCGGCTGGCCCGGCCTCGCGGAGCTGCGCCGCACCCTGACCGGCCTGCTGGACACCGGCTCGGTCAGCGCCCCCGTCACCTGCGGTGGACGGCGGTTCCACACCCGTGCCCGGCCGGGGGCCGACCGGCCCGCCCTGGTGGTCACCGAGGACGGCGCCGACCGCACCCTGCTCGACCCGCTCGCCCTGGACCCGTCCGGCGGCACCGTGCTCGATGCCTGGGCGCCGTCCCGGGAGGGCACCCGGATCGCCGTGCAGACCTCCACCGGCGGCACCGAGGACTCCGTGCTGCACGTGCTGGACGTCGCCACCGGCGCCGTGCTGGACGGCCCGGTCGACCGGCTGCGGCGCTCGGCGATCGCCTGGCTGCCCGGCGGCGGGGCGTTCTACTACGTGCGGCGGCTGCCTCCCGAGCTGCACCCGGGGGAGGAGCGCTACCACCGGCGGGTCTGGCTGCACCGGGTCGGCACCGACCCGGCCGAGGACGTCCCGGTGTTCGGCGAGGGCCGCGACCCGCGGCAGTTCTACGCCGTCTCCGTCAGCGAGGACGGCCGCTGGCTGATCGTCACCGCCACCGCCGGTGCCTCGCCCGGTACCGAGGTCCGGCTCGCCGACCTCGCCGCCACCGGCCCGGAACGGCCGCGGTTCACCGTGCTGAGGCTCGCCGCCGACGCCCGCACCACCGCCACCGTCCGGCGCGGCCGGCTCTACCTGCTCACCCGCGACGGCGCCCCGCGCGGCCGGGTCGAGACCGCCGACCCGGCCCGCCCCGACGACCGCACCGTCCTGCTGCCCGAGGACCCGGAGGCGGTGCTGGAGGACCTGGCCGTGCTGGACGGGCCCGCGCCCGGCCGTACTCTGCTGGCCGTCACCCGGACGCGGCACGGCGTCGCCGAGGTCGCCCTGTACGACGCGGCCGACGGCACCCCGCACGGCCGGGCGGCGCTGCCGGGCGCCGGAGCGGTCGGTCCGCTGCGCACCGACCCGGACGGCGGCACCCGCCTCTGGTTCGGCTACACCGACCACGTGACGCCCAACCAGGTGCTCTGCCACGACGCGGCGACCGGCACGACCGCGCTGTGGGCCGCCCCCGAGGGCGCGCCCGACACCGGCGGCGCGCAGGTCCGGCTGCTGGTGTACCCGTCCCACGACGGCACCCCCGTGCGGATGTTCGTCGTCTCGCCGACGGGCCGGCCGGACCGCCCCCGGCCGACCGTGCTGAGCGGCTACGGCGGGTTCGGCGCGTCCGTGCTGCCCGGCTTCGCCGTCCAGGCACTGGCGTGGGTGCGGGCCGGCGGCGTCTACGCCTTCGCCTGCCTGCGCGGCGGCGGCGAGGAGGGCGAGCAGTGGCACCGGGCCGGGCGGCGCGAGCTCAAGCACAACACCTTCGACGACCTGGACGCCGCCGCCGAGCACCTGGTCGCGGAAGGCTGGACGGCCCCCGGCGGGCTCGCCCTGATCGGCAGCTCCAACGGCGGCCTCACGGTGGCCGCCGCGCTCACCCGCAGACCCGACCGGTACGCCGCCGTGGTCGCGGTGGCGCCGCTGCTGGACATGGTGCGCTACGAGCTCTCCGGGATGGGCCCGAGCTGGTCGCAGGAGTACGGCACCGCCGCCGACCCCGGCCAGCTCGCCGTGCTGCACGGCTACTCGCCCTACCACCGGGTCCGCGACGGGGTCCGCTACCCGGCCGTGCTGTTCGGCGTCGCGGACGGCGACACCCGGGTCGACCCGCTGCACGCCCGCAAGACGGCCGCCGCCCTGCAGGCCGCGAGCAGCGGGCCGGGCCCGGTGCTGCTGCGCCAGGAGTACGGCCTCGGGCACGGTGAGCGGGGGATCGGCGCCACCGTCGACCTGCTCGCCGACAGCCTCGCCTTCCTCGCCGCCCACACCGGGCTGCCCGTCGACCGGCCGGCAGCCGGACGGCCGCCCTACTAGGCGGTAACTATGCTGGTGTAGCGGCGGATCCGCCCGATTCGTCCCGCAGGGTGGCTTGCTGCATGCAGCAAGCTGCAGCCCGTCACCCCTTGGCCCGCCCCCGGCCGAACGGCAGGCTTCCAGGTGTCGAAGCCGTCCGGACCACAACGGACGCGCCGCACTCCACACACCAAGGGGAACCGATGAACCGTGCCCGCACGCTGGCCGTCTCCGTCGCCGTCGCCACCGGTCTCGCCGTGCTCGGCCTGCCCGTCCTCGCCGTGCAGGCCGCCGCCGCGGACGGCACCCCCACCCCGGCCGTGACCGCCCCGGCCACCCCCGTCCCCACCACCCCCGCCCCCACCACCACGCCCGTCTCCGGCGGCCACGGCCACGGCGGCATCCTCGGCGGCGACCCGGAGGACCCGCAGGACCCGATGGACACCGCCTGGGGCCACTGAAAGACCGGACCGACCCCGATGAAGCGCCTGCGCCCCCTGCCGCGCGCCCTGCTGGCGGCGGCCCTGCCGGTCGCCGTCGGGATCGCCCTCCTCGTCCGGGCCGCCCGCCACCGCGTGCACCTGCGCCGGGCCCGCGAAGTGCTCGCCGAGTTCGAGCCGCGCACCGACACCCGCTGGCCGTAGCGCCACCGCCCGCCGTGCCTGCCCCGCCGTCGCGCCTGCTGTGCCCGCGGCGCCCGCCGGTCCGGCCGTGATCCGTGCCGCACCGGCCGCCCCGGTACCGCTCCTGCCCGCGCCCCTCCCGAAGGAGCACCAGTGACGCTGGACCACCTGTCCGCCGCCGGCGACCGGCCGGCCCGTCCGGCCGCGGCCGAGCTCCGCTTCCGGGTGCTCGGCGAACTCCTGGTCGCGGCCCGCGGCCGGCCGCTGCCGCTCGGCCCCGTGAAACAGCGCCTCGTCCTCGGCGCGCTGCTCTGCCATCCCAACGCCGCCGTCTCCGTCGACCTGCTGACCGAGGCGGTCTGGGGCGACGAACCCCCGCGCTCCGCCCGCAAGAACCTGCAGGCCTACGTCTCCGCCCTGCGCAAACTGCTCGGCGAGACCGCCGACGGCGAACGGATCGTGCACCACCACACCGGCTACCAACTGCGCGTCGCGCCCGCCGAGCTGGACGTGCTGCGCTTCGAGGAGCTCGCCCGCGCCGGGCAGTCCGCGATCCGGCTCGGCGCCACCGCGCACGGCGCCGCCCTGCTGCGGGAGGCCCTCGACCTGTGGAGCGGCCCCTTCCTCGCCGACCTCGGCCACTCCGAGCTGCTGCGCGACCGGGCCGAACGGCGCGAACTGCGACGCCTCGCCGTGCTGGAGGACTGGGCCGAGGCCGAACTCGACCTCGGCCACGCCCCCGCCGTCACCGAGGCACTCGCCGAGACGGTCGCCGAACACCCCATGCGGGAGCGGCTCTGCGCCGCCCAGATGACCGCGCTCTTCCGCTCCGGGCGGCAGAGCGCCGCCCTCGCCGTCTACGACGACCTGCGCCAGCACCTCGCCCGCCAACTCGGCCTGCAGGTCGGCCCGGCGCTGGAGACGCTCTACCGCGGCATGCTGGACGGACAGGGCCCGGCCGGGCCGGCACCGCAGCCGTCCGCCGCCGCCACCGGCGCGGCGCCGCGCGCCCCGCAGACCGTGCTGCCCGCCGACCTCCCGGACTTCACCGGCCGCCGCGAGGAGGTCGCCCGACTGACCGCCCTGCTCGCGGGCGAGGGCCGGCGCGTCGTCGTCAGCGGCCCGGTGGGCGTCGGCAAGACCGCCCTCGCGGTGCACGTCGCGCACCGCCTGGCCGGCCGCTTCCCGGACGGCTGCCTCACCGTCCGCCTCCGGCGCGCCGACGGCACACCGCGCCACCCCACCTCGCTGCTCGCCGAACTCTGCCGGGCCACCGGCCTGGTGGGGGCCGTGCCGGAGGACGAGGAGGAGGCCGCGGCGCTCTGGCGGTCCTGGCTGGCCGGCCGCCGGCTGCTGCTCGTACTGGACGACGCCCCCGACGAGGGCGGCATCCGCCACCTGCTGCCCGGCTCCGGGCCGAGCGCCGTCCTGGTCACCAGCCGGACGCGGCTGGCCGGGCTCGGCCCCGTCCAGCGGCTGGAACTCGAACCCTTCGCCGCGGAGGAGGCCGTCGGCCTGCTCGACCGGATCGTCGGCGACGGCCGCATCCGCGCCGACCGCCAGGCCGCCGAGCGGATCGTCGACAGCGTCGGCCGGCTGCCGCTCGCCGTCCGGGTGTGCGGCACCAAACTGGCCGTCCTGCACCAGCTCTCGGCCGCCGAGTACGCGGCCCGGCTGGACCGCAGCCCCGCGCTGCTGGACGAACTCGCCGCCGGTGACCTCGCCGTCCGCCGCCAACTCGCCGTCTGGTGGGCCGGACTGCCCGCCGTCGTGCGCGCCGTGCTCTGCGCCTTCGGCCGGCTGCCCCGCCCGCTGTTCACCCTCGCCGAGGCGATGGCCGTGCTCGGCTGCGGCGAGGAGGTCGCCCGCCGGGTGCTGGACAGCATGATCGAGGTCTCCGTCCTGCACTGCCGGCTCGGCGAGGTCACCGCGCACGCGGCGCTGTACGAGATCCCGTTGCTCGCCCAGCTCTACGCACGCGAACGGGCCGCCGCCGAACGCCCGGCCCGGGAACCGTACCGGCCCGTGGCGGGCTGACGGCGGACCGGACACCACGGGGCGGCCGGCCAGGGCTCTGCGGCACCCTACCGGTCGGTCGTACCGGCCGGTAGTGGGCCCCCGGGTCCGGCCTCCCCGGCCAATCCGGCAGCTCGGCGGGTGTCTTGCCGTCACCGGTTGTGTTCGGACGAACCCGTTGACGCTCCCGTTGGCAGACCATAGGGTCGCGCCCCATGGACGCCGGTCGGTGATCCGGACATGCCGGCAGTGCCGTCGGCAGCCGGGCCGCCGTCCCTCGCCGGACCGTCCACAGAGGTGCCGACTGCCGTGCCCCCGTGCGGATTTCATGGGCCCGGACAGCCGTCGCCCCTCCCTGCGCGCCCGTGCCGCCACCAGCGGCCCAGACCGGGCGTGCGGTCCGGCGTCCCATGAGCAAACCCACTCAGCAAGGGATGTGCCAGTGACCGGATTCTCGAGGCCCAGGGCTTCCGCCCTGGGTGTGGTCTGCGCCGTGCTGCTGTCGGGTTGTTCCTCGGGCGTGCTCGGCTCCGGATCGACCGTCACGGTCGTGATCGGCGTCGACGGTCCGCTGACCGGCAAGCTCGCCGACCTGGGGCTCGGCATCCGGAACTCCGCCGAACTGGCCATCGCCAAGGCCAATGCCAAGAACGTCGTGCCCGGCGTGAAGTTCGTGCTCGACGCGAAGGACGACGAGGCGGACGAGCAGAAGGCCAAGTCCAACGGCGATGCGTTCGCCGCCGACGGCCGGGTGATGGGCGTGGTCGGCCCGCTGACCTCGTCCGGCGCGATCCTGATGGCGCCCGTGATGGCGCAGGCCGGCCTGGCCGAGGTCTCCCCGTCCAACACCGCACCCGGGCTGACCTGGGGCGCCGACTACCGGGCCAACGGCAAGAAGCGCCAGTACCCGACCTACTTCCGGACGGTCACCACCGACGCCGTCCAGGGCCCGCTGCTCGCCCGCTACGCGCACAGCCGGCTGAAGGCCGGGCGGGCCGCTGTGATCAGCGACACCAAGGCCTACGGCAGCAACCTCGCCGCCGAGTTCGCGACCGCCTTCGAGGAGGTCGGCGGCAAGGTGGTCTACCGGACGACCGTGAAGCCGGGCACCACCGACTTCTCGAAGATCGCCCAGCTGGTCGCCGCGCAGGACCCCGACATCGTCTACTACGGCGGCGAGCACCCCGAGGGCGGACCGCTCGGCGCGGCGCTCAAGGCCGCCGGCGTCAAGGTGCCGCTGGCCGGCGGCGACGGCCTGCACACCGACGGCTTCATCAAGGCCGCCGGCACGGCCTCCGACGGGGACCTCGCCAGCCAGCCGGGCATCTCCGTCGAGGGCCTCGCCTCGGCCTTCAGCTACCTCGACGCCTACCGCGCGGCCGGCTACAAGGAGGAGCCGGGGCCGTTCGGCGCCTACGGCTACGACTCCACCTGGGCGGTGATCCAGGCGGTCGCCAAGGCCCGGCAGTCGAACGAGGACCTCACCGGCCCCGAACTGCGCAAGGCCACCGCGGACGCGCTGCAGAACGTCTCGTTCTTCGGCGTCACCGGCGACGTCTCCTTCGACGAGTTCGGCGACACCCACAACCAGGTCGCCTCCATCTACAAGGTGCAGAAGGGCGCCTGGACGTCCATCGTCCCGTTCGGCCGCCTGCGCGACTTCTGACGGGTGCGGCCGGGGTCCGCCGACCCCGGCCGCCGCCGGCGCTCAGGACACCAGCGGACCCTCCGCGACCTCCGTCAGCCGCACCGTGCACAGGCCGCCGCGCTCGCTGCGGACCTCCGTCACCTCCAGCTGGGTGCCCGGCAGCAGGATGAACTCCTCCTCGCCGGTGAAGGCCGAGAAGTCGCGGATGCCGACCGCCCGGGAGGGGACGACCTCGAACAGCGTCCGCTTGCCCCGGCTGCCGAGGAAGCCCCGGGCCACGCCCGGCTCGGAGGTGCAGGAGGACACGCCCCACCAGGTCACCGTCCGGCCCAGCGGGTACTGCGCGCGGAGGTCCAGCGCCACACCGCGCCACAGCGGCCCGGTGCGGGCCGGGAGCTGCGAGACGGCCGAGAACAGCAGCCGCAGGTAGGCGAGGTACGGCACCAGCCGGCTGCGGTCCGGCGACCGCAGCACGGCGTTGATCTCCCGGTAGAACGCCGACTCGCAGGTGTAGAGGTGGATCGCCGCGACGGCGTCCGCGGACAGGCCGCCGGGCACCTCGTCCGCCCGGCGCTTGCCGAACTCGTACGACCGCTCCACGTGCCGGTCCAGGCCGCGCAGCACCGCCGCCACCGGGGCGACGGCGTCCCGGAAGTCCATCAGCGGAGTGTCGAACACACCGGTGATCTCCGGCAGTTCGAGGCCCTCGTCCTTGACGCTCGCGAGCCGGTCCAGGTAGAGCTGGTGCAGCTCCATGGTGGAGGCGATGAACGCGCCCATCCGCTCCGCGGTGCCGTCGCCGTCCGCACCGCCGCCGTCCGCCGCGTGGGCGTTCCACCCCTTGCTCGGCAGCCAGTCCACCGGGTCGGTGCCCATGGACGCCAGCGCGGTGTTCACCATGTCGAAGTGGTCGCCGTCGCAGAAGATGTCGCCCTGCGCCGCCGGATTGGCGTGGTCGATGTGCCGGACCTCCACCCCCGGGTACTTCTTCTGCAGCTCCAGGACGACCTTCTTCAGGCTCCGCGCGTGGGCGCCCCACCAGGCGAACACCACGCTGCGGTCCGCCTCGTCGGCGTCCTGCTTGGCCCGGAGGATCTCCTCGACGATCCGCTCGGCGACCGGGCGCCAGAACGCGGTGTGCCGGTCGGCACCCACCGAGCCGTCGCTGCTGGCGGTCAGCGCCGCGTTCAGCAGCAGCACGCCCTGGGTGAGCATCGCCTGGAACCACTCCGGGGGCTGGACGGTGTCCCGCTCCTTCAGCAGCGCCCGGACGTCGGCGATCGGCGTCTTCTTCGCGATGCCGTACTTCCACATCGCCGCGGCCTTGATGATGCAGCGGATGCTGACCACCCGGCCGAACTGGCTGTCCTTCCAGTCGTGGAAGGTGTTGTCGAACATCGCGATGCCGGTGGCGCTCTCCGGCCGCGGGTACGGGTTCTGCCCGAAGACGACCACCTTCCACTTGTGCGGCGCATGGGGCTTGAGCGCCTGGAAGGTGAGCTCGCGGACGGGCACGACCTCCGGGCCGCGGGCCGGGCCGATGAACGCGGCCGCGTCGGGCTGCGCCTCGACGACCGGCTTCAGCAGCGGCAGCCACGGCTCGCCGCCGCCGGCGAAGAGCTCCGTGAGCGCCAGCGGGTCGTTCGGGTCGGGCTGGGCGGGGGTGGTGGCCTCGGTCATGGTGGCGCTGCTCCGGAATCGTCGAACCGTGCGGACGGATGGCAGGAACGGACCGTCAGTTCCCCGACGGCGACTCCAGTCCTACCGTCCGCGAGTGACAACCGACCGCGCCGCCGAGGCGGCGCCGACCGGGCCCGGCGGCGCTGTCGGTGCCGCCGTCTAGGTTCATGGACGACGGAAGACCGCTCGTCCGGGAGGAGCCCGACCCATGTCCGAGAACCCGCAGCAGCCGCCGCTCAGGGTCGTGCTGACCGACATCAACAGCACCGTGGTGGAGTCCTGGCGGGCGGCGTTCGCCGACACCCCCGAGATCGAGATCCACCGCGGCTCGATCCTCGACGAGCACGTCGACGCCTGGGTCACCCCCACCAACTCCCGCGGCCGGATGGACGGCGGCGTCGACGCGGTGATCAAGCGGCACCTCGGCGCCGGCATCCAACTGCGCGTCCAGCGGGCGATCCGGGACGGGTTCGCCGGCCGGCTGCCGGTCGGCAGCGCCGTCTGCGTCCCCTCCGGCGCGGTCAACCCCGGGTTCCTGATCTCGGCGCCGACGATGGAGTCGTCCTCGCAGAACGTCAGCCAGACGCTCAACGTGGCGCTGGCCTGCGCCGCCGCGTTCCAGGCCGTGCACCGGAAGAACGCCGAAACACCGGGCAGCATCCGCTCGGTGGCACTGGTCGGCATGGGCGCGCAGACCGGACAGGTGCCGGCCCGGGTGTGCGCCAACCTGATGTGGACGGGCTACACCCTGTTCAACGACCACTGCTTCGAGGACTACGACGACCTGCGCAGCACCGTCACGGCCCAGCTCGACGACATCGAGAAGGCCCCCGCCACCCGGCGCGTGCGGATCACCCCGCCCGCGCGCCGCACCGCCGCCCGGCGCTGACACCCGCCCGCCGTCGGCCCCCACGGCCCCGGGGGAGGTCAGTCGGCGGCCTTCTCCCCGGCGCCGGCCCGGCGGGCACGGGCGATCTCCGGGTAGCGGACGGTGAACACGATCGGCAGCACGAACGAGGCGACCGTCAGCACCGTCCGGGCCGTCCCGGCCTCGGGTCGGTAGTGCCGCAGCAGCGCCCCGCCCGCACCCGAGAGCGTGAAGGCGGCGGCCCACACCGCGGTGATGTGCCGGTTGACGCGCAGGAACAGCGGGCTGCGCCACAGGTGCTCGGGCACCTGGCTGCGGGCGATGCCCAGCGTGAACGGCCGGCCGACGGCCAGCGAGCCCCAGGCGGTCGCCGCCAGCCAGAGCGAGGACAGCGGCTGGCCGTACTCCGTGACGAGCGCCGAGTCGGGCGCGGCCGCGGCCGCCGCGGTGGAGGCGGCGAAGAAGAGGACGGCACTGCCCTCGATCACCAGCGCGTCCCACCCCAGGCCCGCGCGGCGCCCGCGCAAGTACCGCGCCCACGTGGCCGGACTGATGGCCCGGCTCGGTGCGGCGACCCGCTTCCAGGTCGCCCTGCAGGCGAAGGAACGCGGCTGGCTCTGAGGCGGCGGTGCGCCGCCGTCACAGGAAGGAGAGGGTCTTCATCAGCAGGGGCGGCGCCGACAGGAACTCGAAGTGCCCGCCGGGCAGGGCGGTGTACTCCACCGTCCGTGCGTACTCCCGCCACCCCGCCATCTGGTCGAGGCCGATCTCGGTGTCCTCCGTCCACTCCAGCACGGTGACCGGGCCCGGCAGGGCCACCGGCGACGGGCGCCGGTAGACCCGGTTCACCTCCAGGTCCTCGTGCAGGACCTCGAGGGCGAGGTCGATCAGGACGGGATGCGGGGTGCCGCCCCGCAGCAGCACCAGGTTGCCCATCTCCGCCCGGAGTTGCTCCTCGTCCAGGTCGAGGTACCGGTCGTGCGGGCAGTGGTGCGGGGCCACCTGGGCCGAGACGAAGAGCCGCTCGGGCGCGGGCAGCCCGCTCCCGGCGAGCCGGAGCGCCGTCTCGAAGGCCGGCAGGGCGCCGGCGCAGTGCCCGAAGAACGCGAACGGCCGGTCCAGGTACGGCCGGAGGAACTCCACCAGGTCGGCGGCGAACCGCTCGTAGCTGCCGTAGTGCGGTTCGCGCGAGCGGTTCTCCCGGCCCGGCGGCTGGACGGGGCACACCTCGATGCCGTCGATCTCCTCGGGCCACCGGCTGAACATCGAGGCGCCCACACCGGAGTAGGGGAAGCAGAAGAGCCGTGCGACCGAGTCCGTCCGCGGTCGGCGCAGCAGCCAGTTGCCGGCCATGTCAGGCTCCCATCCTCCGGGCCGCGACCGGCGCCGCGGCCCGGGACTCGTACGCGTAGATGACGGCCTGCACCCGGTTGCGCAGGCCCAACTTGCCGAAGATCTCCTGCACGTGGGACTTCACCGTGGAGCCGGCGACGCCCAGCTCGGTGGCGATCTCGGCGTTCGACATCCCCCGGGCGAGCAGGTGCAGCACCTCCTGCTCGCGTTCGGTGAGCGTCGGCACCGCGCCGAGCCGCGGGGCGGTGTGCGCGAGCTGCTGCACCAGCGTCTGTTCGACCGGCAGGTAGCCGGAGGCCAGCAGGCGGACCGCCGGGGCGAGTTCCCCGGCGGCGACCTGCCGCCGGATGATCGCGCAGCCGCCCAGCCGGAGCACGTCCAGGTCCATCCGGCGCAGGTCCGAGCCGAGGACGAGCACCGAGGCCGCGCCGCCGTGCCCCGACGCGGCGAGGCGCCGGACCTGCCCGAGGAGGGTGTCCCGGTCCTTGACCGCCGGCATGTCGACGACGAAGAGCGCCGGGTCGAGCTGGGTGCCGAGCCGGCACGCCTGGCCGACGTTGGCCGCCTCCCCGGCGATCCTGACCGATGGTTCGTTGCCGAGGATCGATCTGATGCCGTTGCGGACGAAGGCGTCCTCCGCCACGAGCACGACGCTCATCCTGGTCACGTCAGTCTCCCCCTGATCTGCGCACACGGTGGTCTTCACTGGTCGGGAACGAAAGGCCGAGGAGGCCGGTGGGGCGCGCCTTCGAACCCGGTCGCGGGCCACCCGGGGGCGCAGCACTGCCCGTGGGCACCCGAGTGCCGTCGACGGCGGTCTCAGATGGCGGGGCGGTAGAAGTAGGTGCGGCGGGTCCTGATCTTGCGGCCGTCGAGGAAGTACAGATCGGAGAACCGCTCGTCGAGCTGCCGGCCGTCCTTGCCGACCCCGCGGAAGCGTCCCCAGCAGGCGACCGAGGAGTCCGACTCGGCGACGTGCTCGATCTCGTGGCGGCCGTCGCTGATGATCCGTTCCTCGCGGTAGAACCGCAGGACGGCGTCGAGGCCGCTGATCGCCTCGTAGCCGGGGCGGTGGTAGGTGCAGTCCTCGGCGAACAGGGTGGGCAGTTCGTCCCAGCGGCGGCCGTCGATCACCTCGAAGAGTCTGGTGACGAAGTCCGTGCCGGACACGGCGAGCTGCTCGGGGTGGGTGGTGCTCATGCGGTCACGCTCCTGACTCGGTCTGCTGCGGTTGGCGCGGTGCGGGCCGCACCGCGTCGTGCGGTCGGTCGCGGCGGTCCATCTCGCTCCACTGGGGGAGCAGGCCGGGGACGACGACGGCGACCAGGTAGACGGCCCCTGCGGTGACCAGCACCGGCGCCAGCCCGGCGGCGGCGATCGCCGAACCGGCGAGGATCCCGCCGAGCGGCATGCCGGCCCAGGCGGCGGCCTCCGCCAGGGAGCTGACCCGGCCCAGCAGGTCGCGCGGGATGCGTTCGACGAACACGGCGCTGAGGACCGGGTTGATGAAGCCGGAGCCGAAGCCGCCGACCAGCGCCACGCCGATCACGCACCACAGCGGTGCGCCGAGCGCCATCGCCGCGAAGCGCGGCACCCCGCCGAGGAAGAAGCCCACCAGGAAGGCCGCCCGGCGCGGCACGCGCTCGCCGTAGGCGGCGGCCAGCAGCGCTGCCCCGGCGGCCGTCACCGAGAACGCCGTGCCGATCAGGCCGAGTTCGAGCGCCCCGTAGCCGTGGTCGTGGATCCAGACGGGGAGCAGGACGGCGCTGTACGCGGCGTCGACCAGGTTGGTCACGCTGACCATCGCGACGAGCGAGCGCACCATCCGGTCGGAGGTGAGGAACGTCCAGCCGCCGCGGAGCTGGGCGAGGTACGGCTCCGGCGCGGCCGCCTCCCCGGCGGGTTCCGCTGCCGGGCGGTGCCGCTTCGGGGCCCGGAGGCCCACGGCGACCGCGCAGACCACGAAGGACGCGGCGTCCAGCAGCAGGGCGTTCGCCGGTCCGGCCGCCCCGATGACGGCGCCCGCCAGGGCCGGAGCGATGATCATGGCGGTCCGTTCGGTCGCGCTGACCAGCCCGGTGACCCGTTCCAGCGGCAGCCCGGCGGCGTCCGCGATGTCCGGGCCGAGGGTGAACTTGGAGGTGTCGGCCGGGCCGCGGGCCGCCCCGGCGACGGCGACCAGCACCAGCAGCACCGGGAAGCTCAGCATGCCGGCCAGGTGCAGCAGCGGGACGAGGGCCACCGCGGCCGCACTGAGCAGGTCCGCGCAGACGCTGACCCGGCGGGAGCCGAGCCGGTCGATGACCGGGCCGCAGAGCGCCTTCGAGACGACCAGCGGGGTGAGTTCGCAGGCGGCCACCAGGCCGGTGCGGGTGGCCGAACCGGTGGTGGTGAGGACGAGCCAGGGGATGGCGATGGCGGTCAGCCGGGTGCCGGCCACCGAGACCGCGTTCGCGGCGAGGACGGGGAGCAGCAGCGAGGTGCTCCGCTTCGCGGTCGTGCTCACCGGGCCGCCCGCTCCGCGACCAGCCGGGCCATGCCCGCCGGGGTCGGGTCGAAGTAGAAGTCCCGCGGCGAGACGTCCACGCCGAAGGCATGGTGGAGCTCGGCGATGATCTTCACGCCGAGCAGGGAGTGCCCGCCCAGTTCGAAGAAGTCGTCGTCCGCACCGATGCCCGCCACCCCGAAGTGGTCCGACCAGAGGCTCACCACCGCCTGCTCGGCCGGCGAGCCCGGTTCCCGGTACTCGGTCATCAGCTGCGGGCTGCGGACGCGGGTCCGGGCCGCGAGGGCGGCCGCGTCCACCTTGCCGTTGGCGGTCAGCGGGAACTCGTCGACCACCGTGATCAGGGACGGCACCGCGTAGGAGGGCAGCACCTCGGCGAGCGAGGCGCGCAGCTCCAGCAGGGAGGTCTGCCGGTGGTCCTTGCGCAGCACCAGGGCGGCGTGCAGCGCGTGACCGCCGGTCGGGGCCTGCGTCCTGGCCAGGTGGTACTGGGCGACGGCCGGCAGCCCGGCGAGGGCGGCCTCGACCTCGCCGAGTTCGATCCGGAAACCGCGGATCTTCACCTGGCGGTCGGCCCGGCCGAGGAACTCGATCGCCGGCTCGGTGCTGCGCACCAGGTCGCCGGTGCGGTACATCCGCGCGCCGTCGCCCTCCGGGTCGGGCAGGAAGCGCTCGGCGGTGAGCGCCGGGCGGCCGAGGTAGCCGTGGGCGAGGCCGGTGCCGCCGGTGTACAGCTCGCCCGTCCCGCCGGGGGGCACCGGCCGCAGCTCGGGGTCGAGCACCCGGACCCAGGTGCCGTTGATCGGCCGGCCGATCGGCACCGAGGGGGTGCGCAGCGGGCTGTCGAAGGCGTGGCAGCAGGTGTAGGTGGTGTTCTCGGTCGGGCCGTACCCGTTGACCAGGACGGTGCCCGGCAGGGCCGCCACCGCCCGGTCGGCGTGGTCGGCGGAGAGCACGTCGCCGCCGGTGAGCAGGTACCGCACCTGCTTGAGGTCGTCGAGGCCGTGGTCCACCACCTGGTGCAGCAGACCGGTCGTCAGCAGCAGCACGGTGACGCCCGAGGCGCGGACGAATCCGGTGGTCTCGGCGAGCGAGAGGTCGCCCGGCGGGGCGACCACCAGGCGGGCGCCGTTGAGCAGCGCCCCCCAGATCTCGAAGGTCGAGGCGTCGAAGGCCAGCGGGCCTATCTGGAGGAGGACGTCCTCCGGGGTGATCGTGACGAAGTCCGGGTCGACGACGAGCCGCACCACGCCGCGGTGCGGCACCATCACGCCCTTCGGGGTGCCGGTCGACCCCGAGGTGTAGGCCACGTAGGCCAGGTCCTCGCCGGACGGGTCGGCCGCGCGGACGGCCGCCGGTACCCCGGCCGGGGCCCGGTCGTCGGCGAACACGGTCGCGAACCCGTCCGGGAGGCCGTCGGCCAGCTCGCGCTGGGTGACCACCAGACGGGCCCCGGAGTCGCGCAGCATGAACTCGGTGCGGGCGGCGGGGTAGCGGGTGTCCAGGGCCAGGTACGCGGCGCCGGCGGAGACCACCGCGAGCAGGGCGACGATGCCGTCGACCGACCGCCGGGTGAGGACGGCGACCACGTCGCCGGCCCGTACGCCCCGCTCGACCAGCCGCGCGGCGAGGCGGTCGGCCTCGGCGGCGAGTTCCGCGTACGTCAGGGAGGTGTGCTCGTCGCTCAGGGCCACCCGGTCGCCGAACCGCTCGCAGCACCGGCGGAACCGGGCCGTGATGCTCAGGTCAGTCATTCTCTCGCTCCGTGGGTGAGGGTGGGTCAGCGGGTCGACGGGTGGAACCAGCCGTCCTCGTCGGGGACGCGGCCGCGGTGCAGGTCGGTGAGGAGCCGGTGCAGCGCGGTCGTCACCGGTCCCGGCCGGCCGTCCCCGACCGTCCAGCCGCCGTCCCCGTCCCGCACCCGGCCGACCGGGGTGACGACGGCCCAGGTGCCGCAGGCGAACGCCTCGGTGACGACGCCGGCCTCGCACTGCGCACGCCACTCGTCCAGTGCGATCCGCTCCTCCACCACCCGGTGGCCGAGGCGCCGGGCCAGGGTCAGCAGGGTGCTGCGGGTGACGCCCGGCAGCAGCGTCCGCGTCAGCTCCGGGGTCACCACCTCGGCCCGCTCGCCCCGCCCGCGGACGAGGAAGAGGTTCATCCCGCCCAGCTCCTCCACCCAGCGCCGCTCGACGGCGTCGAGCCAGACGACCTGCCGGCAGCCGGCGGCCTCCGCCGCCCGCTGCGCCAGGAAGGTCGGGGCGTAGTTGCCGGCCACCTTTACCTCGCCGGTGCCGCCGGGCACGGCCCGGACGTGGTCGCGGCTCACGTGGACGGCGACCGGCTCGGCCCCGTCGCCGAAGAAGCCCCCGGTCACGAAGGCCATCAGCAGGAAGCGGTAGGTGCGCGAGGGGCGCAGCATCAGCGAGGCGTCCGAGCCGAACATCAGCGGCCGCAGGTAGAGGCTGCGCGAGCCGTCGGCCGGCAGGAAGCCCTCGTCCGCGCGGACCAGCCGGTGGGCGGCGTCGGTGAAGGCGTCCTCCGGGAGCTCCGGCATGGCCATCCGGCGGCAGGAGCCGCGGAACCGCAGCGCGTGGTCGCGGGGGCGCCAGACGCCCGCCGTGCCGTCGGCCCGCCGGTGCGCCTTCAGCCCCTCGAAGACGACCTGGCCGTAGTGCAGGCCGAGCGTGCCGGGATGGAGGGAGAGGTCGGCGAGTCTGCTCAGCCGGGGCGCGGACCAGCCGTCCGCCTCCGTCCAGTCCATCACGACCATGTGGTCGGTGAACGCCTCGCCGGGGCCGGGTTCGGCGACGGCCGGGTGCGGCGGCGCGAGTTCGAGGTCGGTGGTCATCCGCAACTCCTTGGGTGAGGGGGTCTGCCGGGCGATCAGGACGCAGGCACTCGGGCCGCGCGGAGGGGGTCGCCCACCGCTCGGCCACCGAGTATCCGGACGCCGCTATCGGTGGCCTATCGCGCCGCGGCCGCCCGCTCGGCGCGGGCCGGTACGCGGTGGGCCGGCGCACGGTGGGCCGGCGCACGGTGGGGCTGCGCGCGGTGGGCCTGTGCGCGGTGGATCGGCGTGCCGACGCGGCCGAGCGGCAGGCCGGTGCCGCCGCCCCGGCAGGCGACGATCTCGGCCGCGATCGACACCGCGACCTCCTCGGGCGTCCAGGCACCCAGGTCGAGGCCGATCGGGGAGTGCAGCCGGGCCAGTTCGGGCTCCGAGAGGCCGGCCGCACGCAGCCGCTCCAGCCGGTCGGCGTGGGTGCGCCGGGACCCCATGGCACCGACGTAGGCCACCGGCAGCCGCAGGGCGCGCTCCAGCAACGGCACGTCGAACCTGGCCTCGTGGGTGAGGGCGCACAGCACGGTGCGGCCGTCGATCCGGTCGCGCTGGGAGTCGAGGTAGCGGTGCGGCCGGTCGACCACCACCTCGTCCGCCTCCGGGAAGCGCTCGCGGGTGGCGAAGACCGGACGGGCGTCGCACACGGTGACGTGGTGGCCGAGGAACCTGCCGATGCGCACCAGCGCCGAGGCGAAGTCGATCGCGCCGAAGACGATCATCCGCGGCGGGGGCACGCTGCACTCCACCAGCAGGGCGACCGGCCGGCTCCGGTCGGTGCGGTCGGGTGCGACCTCCACCGTCCGGGTCCGGCCCGCGGCCAGCAGCGCCGCCGCCTCCAGGGCCGCGGCGTCGTCGAGCGCGCCGCCCCCGCCGAGGGTGCCCTCGTACGCGCCGCCCGGCCGCACCAGCAGGGCGCCGCCGGCCGGGCCGTCCGGGCCGTGGCGGCCGTCCGCCTCGCCGGCGGCCCGGACGG
>NZ_BAAALD010000106.1:14606-25528 GCF_039528095.1 Kitasatospora arboriphila | reverse complement strand
GCCCCCCCCCCCCCCGCCCCGGGCCGCGCCCCCCGGGGGGGGCCCCCCCCCCCCCCGGGGGGGGGGCCCCCCCCCCCCCCCACACCACCCGCACCACCGCACCGGCAGGACCGCACGACCAGGCACGACCAGGCACGACCAGGACCGCACCACCCGGACCGAGCAGCCGGTCCGCACCGAGGAGTCGCCCCATGCCCGACCTCACCGTTCCCGACCCCACCACGCCGGCCCTCACCGCCCTCGACCCCGCCGCCCTCGATCCCGCCGAACTGATCGGCCGTCACACCTTCGACGAGGTCTGGGGGATCCTCGTCGACGGCAGACCCTGGCCCGGACTCGGCCCGGGCGAGCCGCTCACCCTGCCCGTCCGCCACGGCGACGTCCGGGTGGACACCCAGAACTCACTCGCCGGCCTCGGCCCCGCCTGGGGACTCGGGCCGCTGCACGACATCGGCGACGAACAGGCCCGGGAGGACCTCGAACGCGCCACCACCGCCACCCACACCTTCGTCGCCCAGTCCGTCCGCGGCCTGCACCTGCCCGCCGTACCCCACTGGGCGATCGAGGCCGGCGGCAGCGCCGCCGAACGCTTCCTGCTGCGCTGGCGCGGCACCGCCGAACCGCAGCACGTCCGCGCCGTCGACGCGTACTGGTGCTCCGTCGCCGTCCACCCCGTCGACACCGCCACCACCACGGCCCGGCTGATCGCCTCCACCGGCGCGGACGTCGCCACCTGCCTGTCCACCGCGGTCGCCGCGATGGCCGGGCCCCGCCACCGGGCCGTCCCGGCCGCCGTGCTCCGGCTGGTCGCCGAGGCCGAACACGGTGCGGACGTCCGGGCGGTGGCGCGGGCCGCACTGGTCGACGGGGAGGCACTGCCGCTGTTCGCCGCACCGGCCGCCGGTCCGGCCGCCCGGCGGGCCCGGGCCCTGCGCGCCGCCGCGGTGCGGACGGCCGCCCCGCGCGACGAGGCCGCGGCCCGGCTGGAGGAGGCCGTCGCCGAACTCCTCGCCGAGGGCGGCGCCGCCCCGGCCACGACCGCGGCCGGCCCCGAGTACTGGGCCGCCGTCCTGCTCGACTCCGCCGACGTCCCCGTCCACCTCTTCACCGCCCTGGCCATCTGCGGCCGCACCGCCGACTGGTCCGCCCACATCCTCGACCAGAAACGCACCCGCCGCCCCGTCCCGACCGCCGCCTGACGGCCCGTCGGGGTCGACCGGGCGACGGGACGGGAGGAAAACCGATTGCCCCGGGCGGAGGACGGCCGACATGATCGCCTGCATGTGTGACCACGACCGGAAGGGCGGCCGCCGCCCGTCCCGATGACCGCCGCCGTGCCGCAGCCCCGAGGGGCGGCGGCACCGCACGCGACGCGCCGTCGTGCTCCACGTCCCGCCGCAAGGCCCAGCCCGGCGGGACGTGGGTGCCCGCCCGTCCACTCCGGAGCAGACTCATGACCACCGAACTCGCCAAGGCCCGGGACCTCCTCGACTCGGGCGATCCGCAGGGCGCCATGCGCACCCTCCGGCACGCCGCCGACTCGCTGGCGCCCGCCGACTGCGCACCGCTCGTCCGCCGGCTCGCCGAGGGCGCCGGATTCGAGGACCTCGCCGAGGCGTCGGCCGCCGTCGCCGCCCACGCCGACCGGCCGGACGTGCTCTACGCCTACGGCTACGCCTGCATCGAGCGCGGGGTGTCCGACCTCGCCGTGCCCGCCCTGCGGGAGGCGCTGCGGCTGGCCCTGGCGCCGCGCCGCGGCGGGCTGTTCCGCCGCGCACCCGAGACGCGGACCGCTCCGCAGCAGATCCTGCTGGAACTCGCCGTCGCGCTGGAGGACGAGCAGCGGCACGCGGCCGCCGTCGAGCTGCTGACCGAGCACGACGGTCTGCTGACCGACTGGCCGGGCCGCTACCTGCTGGTCCACAACGCCCTGATGGACGGCCGGCTCGACACCGCGGGCCGGGTGTTCGCCGGCCTCGGCGAGCCCTCGGAGACCTGGCGCCCGGCGGCGGACCGCGTCCGCCGCACGCTGCGCCGCTCCGCGGACGCCACCCCGGCCGACCGCCGCGACCTGCGCGGCTGGCACTACACGCTGACCGGCGGCCTGCTGGCGACCCTCTCGCCCTACGGCTTCGCCGACGGCATGACCGGTCGCTGGGCCTTCTACCAGGACGGCTTCGACGCCTGCCGCCGCGGCCTCGACCGGCTGGCGGTGGTGCTGGAGGCGACCGGGCGGCGGCCGGCCTCGGTGGCGCTGCGGCCCGACCGCGGCAGCCGGGCCCTCGGCCTCGCCGCCGCCCGCCTGCTCGGCCTGCCCGCCGCCCCCTACCGGCCGGGCACCCCGGACACCCTGGTGGTGGCGTACGACCTGAACGCGTGCGAGCCGGAGGTGCTGTCGGCGCTGCGCGACCGGGCCGACGGCGAGGTGCTGTTCGAGCACGCCACCTGCTGGACGGACACCCCGGCGGTCTCGGCGGACGTCTGCACCCTGCTGGTGCAGCACGTCGTCGCGCCCTGGGAGCCGTCGCTGCGGATCGGCGACTCGGGCGAACCCGAGCGCACCCCGGCGGACGACCGGACGGCCGAGGAGCTCGCCGAGGAGATCTGCGCCGCCGAGCCCGAGCCCGACGAGGGCGACGGTGCCACCCCCGCCGACCCGGACGAGCTGCTCGCGGCCTTCGCCGCCCGGGTCCGGGGGAGTTGGCTGACCGGGCCGCGCGACCGGGTGCGGTCGGCGGGCCCGGTGCCCAGCTCGAAGTTCGCCTGAACCGGCGGGGCGGGTCGGACGGCCGACCAGCCCCGGCCGCGTGCTGCCGGGGTCAGCAGACCTTCTCGGCCGCCCGTGCCCCGGGCCGTTCACCGGCGTTGGCGCCGGCCGTGGCCGTGGCCGTGTCGGTGGCGGCGCCGTCCATGGCCGTGTCCGCGGTGTCGGTCGTGGCGGCCGGTGCGGTCGGGCCGCGGCCGTGCCGGGTGCGCAGCAGCCACCAGCCGGTGGCCGCGGCGACCAGCAGCAGGGCGCCGGAGAGCCAGGCCGCCACGTTGACGCCGTGCACGAAGGCGAGCTGCGCGTCGTCGAGCAGGCGGGCGCCGAGCGGGCCGGGCAGGGCGGCCGCGGTCTCGACCGCGCCGCCGATCGACTCGCGGGCCTGCTCGCCGGCGGCCGCGTCCACCCCGGCCGGGACGGTCACCGCACCGGCGTAGATCGCGGTGACCACCGAGCCGACCAGCGCGATGCCGAGCGCGGTGCCCAGTTCGTAGGCGGTCTCCGAGACGGCGGAGGCCGCGCCGGACTTCTCCGCCGGTGCGGCGCCGAGCACCAGGTCGGAGGCGAGGGTGTAGACGACGCCCTCGGCGGTGCCGACGGCCAGGAAGGACGCGCCGAGCAGCAGGTAGGTGCTGTCGCGGTGCATCAGGCCGAGGACGGCGATGCCCGTGCCCATGGCGAGCAGGCCGGCCGTCAGGGTGGCCCGGGTGCCGAACCGGCGGGCCGCGCGGGCGGTCAGCAGGCCGCCGACCACCGCGCCGGCGAAGGCCGGGAGTTCGGCGATGCCGGCCGACAGCGGGGACAGCCCGCGGACCAGCTGCAGGTACTGCGACATGAAGAAGATCACGCCGGAGAGACCGATCAGCGAGGTCAGGGTGGCGACCACGGCCGCGGTGAACCGCCGGTCGGCGAACAGCCGGACGTCCAGCAGCGGGGTCTCCAGCCGCAGCTGCCGGCGGACGAAGAGGACCAGCGCGGCGGCGCCGACGACGAACGCGGCGGGCACCGTCCAGTGCTCGAACGGGCCGTGCGCCGCGGCCTCCTTGACCGCGTAGACGACGCCGATCACACCGGCCATCGACAGGGCGACGCTGGCGACGTCCCAGCGGCCCGGCCGCGGGTCGCGGGACTCCGGCAGCAGCCAGGCGCCGAACGCCAGCAGCAGGACCAGCACCGGCAGGTTGAGCAGGAAGACCGAGCCCCACCAGAAGTGCTCCAGCAGCATGCCGCCGATCAGCGGGCCGAGGGCGGCGCCGGCGGTGGCGCCCGCGCCCCAGATGCCGATGGCGGTGGCCCGCTCCCGGGCGTCCGGGAACAGCGCGCGGATCAGGGACAGGGTGGACGGCATGATGGTCGCGCCGGCCACGCCGAGCAGGGCGCGGGCCAGGATCAGCCAGCCGGGGCTCGGCGCGTAGGCGGCGAGCAGCGAGGCCGCGCCGAAGGCGGTGGAGCCGAACAGTAGCAGCCGCTTGCGGCCGATCCGGTCGCTGAGCGCGCCCATGCTGACGAGCAGCCCGGCGAGGACGAAGGAGTACGCGTCGCCGATCCACAGCAGCTGGGTGCCGCTCGGGCGGAGCGTCTCGCTGATGGACGGGATGGCGAGGGACAGCACGGTGGCGTCGAGGGCGACGAGGGTGACGGCCAGGACGAGTACGCCCAGGCCGGCCCAGCGGTGCTGCGCACGGGCCTGGACGTGTGTGCCGGTCATGAGGGTTCCGATCTCCTGAGGGCTCCGCCGAGGAACAGCTCGGTGAGCGAGTACGCGCCGTCGCGCGGGGCCAGTCGTCCGTCCTGGACGGCCCAGCCGACCCCGGCGACGAGGTCGAAGAAGGCTTCGCTGAGCCACCCGGCCGCGAGTTCGATCCGGAAGACGCCCTGCTGCTGGCCGCGGAGGAAGAGCGCGCGGACGCGGGCGTCCTGCGCCTCCCACAGGTCGTTGATCTCGGGGTCGTCGTAGAGCTGGTTCTCGCCGGCGAGGAAGGCGCAGAGCGCGGCGTCGGGGACGACGGCGTCGACCAGCCTGCGCAGGGCGGCGTCCGCCGGCCCGTCCTCGATCACGGCGGTGTCGCAGGCGTCCGCGAACTTCCGCAGGCTGAGCATGCCGACCTCGCGGATCAGCGCTTCGCGACCCGGGAAGATCCGGTGCAGCGTGGCACGGCTGATCCCGGCGGCGCGGGCGATCTCGTCGAGGTGGGCGGTGGGGCGGCGGGAGAGCACGCCCACGGCTGCCTCGAGGACGGAGTCGCGATCGGTGGCCATGAGCCGAGTGTAGAGCACGTGAGACATGGATGTCTCATATGTGAGCACCGAATCCTGCCTGAGACGGGTCCGTGCCGCCGCACGGCCGGTTCCGGGCAACAGAAAACCGGGGACGGCGGGTGCCGCCCCCGGTCGGGGAGGGGTGGATCAGCTCTGGTTGTAGAAGCCGCTGCTGTCGAGCGGGCGGTCGATCACCGTCACCTCGACGTCCGGCGGGGTGAGCAGGAAGACCCGGCGGGCGATCCGCTCGATGCCGCCCCGGGTGCCGAAGACCAGGCCGGAGGCGAAGTCGATCATGCGCTTCGCCTCGGGGTCCTCCATCTCGCTCAGGTCCATCACGACCGGCGTGCCGGTGCGCAGGTGCTCGCCGACGGTGCGGGCCGCCTCGAAGCCGGTCGGCTTCAGCGACACGATCTTCGCCGCGGGCGCCGGAACGGACGGCAGGGTGTCCTCGGTGTCCCACGCGTCGTCGTACGCCGCAGCGGGGTAGTTGCCGGAGGGCATCAGCCACCCGTTGTGGTGCTCGTCGCGAAGTGCTCCCATTTGCCGCGCCTCCCTCTCCCGACCCGTACGCGCCCCCCGTGGGCGTGTCTTTTTGACACGTCATCCACTTGTTGGAACTGTCCGAGTATCGCACTGATCACCGGTTCGGTGCCCGCACGCGACCGCCGTCCGGGTCGTGGCGCGCCCGATCGCCGGGTGATCCCGACAACCGGTGCGACGCCGCAGGTCGCCGGACGGTTCCGTGTGTAGACCATATGGGGAGGCAGCTTCGGGAAGTTGACGATCCGTCAACGAAGCTGTAACGGCGTCAACCCCTGCTCACTCCCCGGTGGCGCCGTCGATCCGCTCGCGGATCAGATCGGCGTGTCCGTTGTGCCGCGCGTACTCCTCGATCATGTGGACGAGGATCCAGCGCAGCGTGACCTCCTCGCCGCTGCGCGGCCGCTTGCCCACCGTCTCCGGCGGCAGCCCGGCGGCGGCCGCCCGGGCCAGCTCGACCTGGGTGCGGTAGGTCGCGAAGTCGGCCTCCACGTCGGCGGTGTCGACCTGGTTGAAGTCGCCGTCCTCGTCGTCCTTCGTCCAGAAGATGCCCTCCTCGAACTCCTGGCCCTGGAGGACGGAGAGGAACCAGTACCGCTCCACCTCGGCCATGTGCCGGACGAGGCCGAGCAGGCTGAGCGAGGACGGCGGCACCGAGCGCTCGCGGAGCCGGTCGTGGCCGAGGCCCTCGGTCTTCAGCAGCAGGGTGGCGCGGTGGTAGTCCAGCCAGGCGGTGAGCATGGCGGTCTCGTCGGCGGCGAAGGGCGGCTCGATGCGTTCGGTCGTCATGCCGGACATCCTGAGGCAGCGTCGGGAACGACTGCCACCGATTATCGGGCGTGTCGCGCCCGGCACCCGGTCCGTGGCGCGTCGGCGCGCCGCGGCCCCGGCCGGCCCGCCGGCGGAGCTGCCCCGCGGATCAGCCCGCGGCGGCCGCCCGGCGGGCGCGGAGCAGTGAGACCCCGCTCACCGCCGTCATCAGCACGACCGCGCCGGTGGACAGCAGGACGGCCGGCGAGGTCGGCGAGGTGGCGCTCGCACCGGCCACCACCGAGGCCGCGGTGCCCGGAAGCACCCCGAGGGCGGTCGCCGCGAGGTAGGGCGCCGGGCGCACACCGGAGAGCGCGCAGGCGTAGTTGGCGGGCTGGAACGGCACGCCCGGCACCAGTCGCAGCAGCAGCACGCTGCGGAAGCCCTGCTCGGTCAGCCGCCGTTCGACCGCGGCCGCCGCCCGGGCGCGCAGCAGCGGGCGGAGCGCGTCCCGGCCGAGGGTGCGGCCGAGCCAGAACGCCGCGGCCGCGCCCAGGGTCGTCCCGGCGACCGCGAGCGGCAGGCCCACCGCCGTGCCCAGCAGCAGCCCGGCGGCCGCGTTGAGCGCCGGCTTCGGGACGAAGGCCAGCGTGCCCAGGGTGTACACCGCCAGCGCGATCGGCAGCCGCCAGGGCCCGTGCCCGCCGCCCAGCGCGTCGACCGGGCTCCACAGCAGCAGCGAGGCGGCCGCCGCCGCGAGCACCAGCACCAGCAGCACCGGCCGCAGCCGGCCGGTCCGGCGGTCCCGTTCGGTTTCCTGGTCGTCCCGCTGGTCGTCCCGCTGGTCGTCCCGCTGCACGTCCTGCTGCACGTCCTGCTGCACGTCCTGCGCGGCTGCCGGCCCTGCGTCGCTCATGCCGGAACGCCCGTGAGGGCCGGTGCGCCCGCGGCCGCGCGCAGCTCCTTGAGCCGGCGGATGTCCTGGCCGTGCCGGGCACCCTCGACCCGGTCGGGGTCGTGCCGGCCGTCCGGGGTCTCGATGATCAGCGGGACGCCCGCGGTGTCCGGGTGGGCGAGCAGTTCGCCGAAGGCGTCCGCCCCGATGTGGCCCGCCCCGATGTTGGCGTGCCGGTCCTTGCGGGCGCCGAGCACGTCCTCGGAGTCGTTGGCGTGGACGAGCTTCAGCCGGCCCGGTCCGACCGCGTCCGTCAGCTCGGCCAGCATGGCCGCCGTCCCGCCCGGGGCGGCCAGGTCGTGCCCGGCGGCGAAGGCGTGGCAGGTGTCCAGACAGACCCCGACCAGCGGGTGGCCGTCCAGCGCGTCGGTGTAGTCGGCGAGGTCGGACATCCGCCCGCACAGCGAACTGCCCTGGCCGGCGGTCGGCTCCAGCAGCAGCTGCGGGGCACCGGCGCCGAACGCCCCGAGTTCGTCCAGCAGCGGCAGGACGTGCGAGCGGACGTGCGCGAGCGCCGCTGAGCGCGGCCCGCAGAGCGCCGAACCGGTGTGCACCACCACGCCCAGGGCGCCGATCGCGTGCGCACGGTGCAGCGAGTGCCGCAGCGACTCGGCCGAGCGCTCCCGGGTGACGGCCGACTCCGACCCGAAGTTGATCAGATAGGGGGCGTGCACGTACGCCGGGATGCCGAGCTCGGCGCAGGCCGTGCGGAAGTCCTCGTCGTGCCGCGGATTGCCCGGCGGGGTGGCCCAGCCGCGCGGGTTGGCGACGAAGACCTGCACGGCCTCCGCGCCGACCCGGGCCGCGTACGCCAGCCCGGTGCCGACCAGCCCGCGGCCCGCCACCGGCACGTGGGCGCCGACCGGATTGCGCTGCGCGGGGACGGCGACGGGGAGGTCCATGGCGGCGAGCATGCCCGATCCGGCCCCGCAGGCGGAAATCCGCCGACCGGCCCCGGCCCGCCGCCGGCTCTGCGATCATGTGCCGCGTCAGGCAACCTCCGCCCGTCAAGGAGCGGCGTCCGGTGCGTGCTGTCGGCGTGCCGGCCGGAAGTCCTCGTACTGGACGTACTCGGACTTCCGGCCGGTGCGGCGAGAGTGCGTGCCGGGCGTCGCGACGGGGCGGAGGTTGCCTGACGCGGCACATGCTGCCGTCGCACGTCGCCCCGTCGGCGGTGTGCCGTGCCGAGACCGAGGAGGACGCGGTGCTGCCGCCCGCCGACGAGCCCGTCCCACTGGACGGGGCCTTCCTGACCGACCCGCACGGTGCCTGCGCGGCCCTGCACCGCCGCGGCGCCGTCCACCGGGCGGTCGCCCCCGACGCCGCGCCGGTCTGGCTGATCACCGGGTACGAGCAGGTCCGCGAGGCGGCCGCCGATCCCCGGTTCGCCCTCGACAAGCGGCACGCCCGGAGCCGCGGCACGGCCGGCGACTCCCTGCCGCCCGAACTCGACGCCCACCTGCTCAACCGGGACGGCACCGACCACGCCCGGCTGCGCCGCCTCGTCGCCGCGGCACTCGGCCCCCGGCGCACCGAGGCGCTGCGCGAACCGATCCGGCGTGCGGTCGAGGAACTGCTCGACCCGGTCGAGGCCCGCGGCCGCGGGGACGTGGTCGCCGACCTCGCCGCCCCGCTGTCCGTCGCCGTGATCTGCGACCTGCTGGGCGTCCCGGCCGGACACCGGGTCGACTTCCGGGCCTGGACGGACACCCTGCTCTCGCCCGACCCCGGCGCCCCCGGACGCTCGCGCGAGGCGATGCGGGCCATGCACGGCTTCCTGGGCGAGCTGATCGCCCACAAGCGGGCCGCACCGGGCGACGACCTGCTGTCCGAACTGATCGCCGCCGAACGGGAGGGGCAGCCGGGGGAGTGCCCAGCGGGGAACAGCCGGGTGGCGAACAGCCGGGTGGGGGACGGCCCGGTGGGGGAGTGCCCGGCGGGGGAGCCGGGCCTCACCGAACGGGAGCTCCTCGCGATGGCCTTCCTGCTGCTCTTCGCCGGCTACCACAACACGGTCGCCCTGATCTCCGGCACCGTGCTGGCCCTGCTGACCCGGCCGGAGCACCTGGCGGCCGTCCGTGCGGGGCGGCTGGGCCTGCCGGCCGTGACCGAGGAGGTGCTGCGATGGGACCCGCCGGCCATGCTGGCCGTCCGCCGCTTCCCCACCGAGGACCTCACCGTCGCCGGCACCCGGATCGGCGCGGGCGAGCGGGTCTGGCTGTCCTGGGCCGCGGCCAACCGCGACCCCGCCCACGTCCCCGATCCGGACGCCTTCGACCCGGCGCGCCAGGGCCCGCCGCACCTCGCCTTCGGCCGAGGCCCGCACTTCTGCGCCGGCGCGGCCCTGGCCCGGGCGGAGAACGAGATCGCCGTCGGGGCGCTGCTGCGCCGCTTCCCGCGGCTGGCCCTCGACGCCGACCCCGCGGTCCTCACCCGGCGGCGGTCGCTGCGCAGCCGCTCCCTGACCGCGCTGCCGGTGCGGGTGTGAGGGCCGGCGGTTGTCCCGTCAGGCCAGGGTCTGCACGAGCGCCCGGCGGTCGGCGGTGTGCACGACCCGGCCGAGGGCGCCGTTGACGATCGGCAGGTACGGCGGGACGTGGCCGCACTCGACGTCCGCGAGGATCGGCACGCCGAGCGGCCCGAGGGCGTCCAGCACCGCCTCGTGCTGGGTCAGCGACCGTCCGTCGGGCGCGGCCGTGCGGCCGACCAGTACGGCGTTGGCGGCGTCGAAGAACCCGGCGAGCCGCATCCCGTGCAGGTTGCGGCAGATCGTGTAGGCGTCGTCGCCCGACGCCTCGACGTACACCAGCAGGCCCTCGGGGGCGTGCTCGCGGGCGAAGGCCGGGACGTCGCCGTAGGGCGTCCCCGCGATGTTGCACAGGGTCTCGATGCAGCCGCCGACGAGCCGGCCCTCGACGTCCAGCTCGCCGTCGCCGTCGAGGCGGGTCCAGGTGCCCCGGCCGTCGAGGACGAGCTCGCGGACCTCCGGGAACTCGGCGTAGTCGACCCAGCCGTTCACCCGGTGGCGGTCGGGCGGGGTCTGCGCGAAGCGGCCGCCCGCCGGCAGCGAGACGACGTCCAGCCAGGACAGCAGGCCCTCGGGCACCTCGTACGGGGTGTCCATCAGGTTGTTGCCGTGCAGGGTCGCGATCCCGGTCCGCAGGGTGAGCGGGGTCATCACGGTCGACAGGTCGGAGAAGCCGACCAGCCAGGCCGGCTCGGCGGCGCGGATGCGGTCCCAGTCGAGCAGTGGCAACAGGTCGATCGCGGTCTCGCCGCCCCACGGCGGCACCACGGCCCGCACGGCCGGGTCCGTCAGCATGTCCGTCAGCTCGGCCGCGCGCTCCGCCGCCGGCGCGCTGACGTGCCCGGATCCGTCCGTGCAGCGGCCGAGGACGACCTCGAAGCCGCGGTCCTCGACCGTGCGGACGGCCACGTCCAGGCGCTTGCGGAGGTTCTCGGGGACACCGCTGGAGGGAGAGGTCACGGCGATCCGGTCGCCGGGGAGCAGGGGCTGCGGGAAACGTATCGGCATGCCGGTGATCATGGCACCCGCAGCGGTGCGAGGGCGGGGCAATTCAGGGGGCGGCGATGCCAGGGGCGCGTGAGGTGCCCCCACGCGCCCCTAGTGGTGCACCCACCTTGTGGTGC
>NZ_BAAALD010000106.1:0-14511 GCF_039528095.1 Kitasatospora arboriphila | reverse complement strand
GGTGCACCTACCTTGTGGTGCACCTACCTTGTGGTGCACCTACCTTGTGGTGCACCTACCTTGTGGTGCACCTACGGCCTTCGATGTCCGTCAGTCGACGTGGGCGGGGACGCGGGCCGGGGTGCGGTCCGCCGTTGTCCTGCGGCGCAGGGCGCCGGCCGACGGGATCAGCGCCGCGGCCAGCACCGTCACCACCGCGAAGGACACGGTGAGCGAGGTGGCCTGGGCGATGCCGCCGACGATCGCCGGGGCGACCAGGCCGGAGGTGTAGGTGACGGTGGCGACGCCCGCGATGGCCTGGCTGGCGTTGCCGCCGGACTTGCCGGCGGCGGCGAAGGCGAGCGGGACGACCACGGCGATGCCGATGCCGATCAGCGCGAACCCGGGGATGGCCGTCCAGGCGCCGGTCGAGAAGACCACCAGCAGGCCGCCGGCGGTGGCGACCGTGCCGCCGAGCCGGACGCTGCGCACCGGGCCGAGCCGCTCCACCACGGTGTCGCCGGCCAGCCGGGCCGCGGCCATGGTGGCGGCGAACGCCGAGTAGCAGGCGGCGGCGGTGCCGGCCGAGGCGCCGGTGACGTCCCGCAGGTAGACGCCGCCCCAGTCCATGCTGGCGCCCTCCGCGAAGACCGCGCAGAAGCCGACCAGGCCGATCAGCAGGGCCGAGCGCGGCGGCAGCGCGAACCGCGGCGGCGCCTCCTCCTCCGGCTCCGGGCGGACGTCCAGCAGCGGGCGGGTGACGACCACCGCGAGGCCGGTGAGCACCGCCGCGGCGAGCGCGAACTGCACCCGGGCGTCGAGGCCGCGGTGGGCGGCGAGCACGCCGAAGCCGGAGGCGATCAGGCCGCCGACGCACCACATGCCGTGCAGCCCGGACATGACGGACCGGCCGAGCCGCTCCTCGACCGCCACGCCCTGGGCGTTCATGGCCACGTCGGACATGCCGGCGCTGGCGCCGTACACGAAGAGGGCGAGCCAGAGCACGGCGAGGTTCGGGGCGAGGGCGGGCAGGGCGAGGGCGAGCGTCCACGCCATCAGCAGGGCGCGGACGGCGGCCCGCTCGCCGTAGCGGTGCACGATCCGTCCGGCCAGCGGCATGGCCAGGAAGGAGCCCACCGCGGGCGCGATCAGGGCGAGCCCCAGCTCGCCGGGGCCGAGGTCCAGGTGGTCCTGGAGCCAGGGGATGCGGGTGGCGAAGGTGCCCGTCACCGCGCCGTGCACGGCGAAGACCAGGGCGATGCCCACTCTGGCACGCCGTACGCCGTGCAGTTCGTCTGCCATGCGATCGTCCTCTCCGGTCTGTCCAGCATGACTCCGATAAACTATCAGGAAGGGACCCTGATAAAAACCTCTGGAAAGATGCGCTTCCATGACGACCGCGCGCACGGCGACGCCCAGCACCGCCCGGGCCATCAACGACCGGCTGGCGCTCGACCTCCTGCTGGAGAGCGGCCCGCTCACCGCCACCGAGCTGCGCGGCCTCACCGGACTCTCCCGCCCCACCGTCGCCGACCTGCTCGAACGGCTCCAGCGGGCCGGCCTGGTGGCCGTCGTCGGCGAGAGCGGCGAGCAGCGCCGCGGGCCCAACGCCCGGCTCTACGCCCTCGTCGCCGACCGCGCCTTCCTCGCCGGCGTCGACGTCCGCACCACCGGCGTCGACCTGGTCGTCGCCGACCTCACCGGACGCACCCGGGCCGCCGCGACCGTCGCCGGCGCCGACGAACGGCTCGCCGAACGCACCCTCGACGCCCTCGCCCGGGCCGCCCGCGAGGCCGGCGCCGACCGCCTGCACACCGTCGCCGTCGGCGCACCCGGCCTCTTCGACCCCGCCACCGGCGAGCACCGGAACTCCGGCGCCCTCTCCCGTCACCAGACCGAACTCCTCACCGCGCTGCGCGCCGACCCGCGCACCGAGGTCACCGTCGACAACGAGGTCAACCTCGCCGGCATCGCCGAGCACCGGCTCGGCGCCGCCCGCGACCGCGACACCTTCGTGCTGATCTGGCTCAGCCACGGCGTCGGCGCCTCCGTCGTCCTCGACGGCCGGCTGCGGCGCGGCGCCGCCGGCGGCACCGGCGAGATCGGCTACCTCCCGGTGTACGGCTCCGGACTGCCGAGCGGCGACGGCGGCTGCGACTCCGGCGGCTTCCACACCCTCGTCTCCTCCGCCGCCGACCGCGGCCTCGCCCGCGCCCACGCCGTGCCCGTCCCCGAACCGGCCGGCCCGCGGACCAGCGCCCCGCTCGGCGAGGACGTGGTGCGGCACGCCGCAGCCGCCGGCGGCCCCGCGGCCGACGCCTTCCTCGACGAGTACGCCCGCCGGATCGCGCTCGGCGCGGCCTCGGTCTGCGCGGTGCTCGACCCCGGCTGCGTGGTGCTCGGCGGCGAGATCGGCCGGGCCGGCGGTGATCGGCTCGCGAGCCGCGTCGAACGCGAGATCGCCCGGCTCGTCCCGCTGCGCACCGAGGTCCGGGCCGGCACCGCGGGCGGCGGCGCCGTCCTCGGCGGCGCCGTGCTCACCGCGGGCGACGCCGTCCGCCGCGACCTCTTCGGCGGCGCCTGACCGGCCAGGGGTCGGGAGGAGGTGCCCCCACGCACACCTGGGGTGCTGCCCGCTTGCCCCCGTGGCCGGTTACCCGCAGGACCTCGGGGTAGGGCAGGATGGCCCGCGGACATCCGGCGCGCACCCCTGTACCGGTGTCACCACCCGAACCGAACGCCAGGAGAGCCCCATGGCCCAGCCCGACCGGCCGGTCCACCCGTACCGCATCGGCGAGGCCGCCGCGATGCTCGGCGTCAGCGCCGACACCATGCGGCGGTGGGTCGACGCGGGCCGGCTCGACGCGACCAGGGACGGCCACGGCCACCGGATCATCCCCGGCGACCGGCTCGCCGCCTTCGCCCGCGAACTCGCCAAGCCCGAGAACGCCGAGGCCGAGGGGCGGCCGTCGTCCGCCCGCAACCGCTTCCCCGGCATCGTCACCGACGTGGTGCTCGGTGACGTCGCCGCGCAGGTGGAGATCCAGGCCGGCCCGTTCCGGGTGGTGTCGCTGATCAGCCGGGAGTCGGCCGAGGAGCTCGCCCTGGTGCCCGGGGCGCCCGCGACCGCCGTCATCAAGTCCACCAACGTGGTGATCGAACGGCGCTGACGCGGCGCCACCCCGTCCGAGGAGACGCCCGCCCCATGAGCCGCCGCCCGCCCGTGCTCGCCGTCGCCCACCGCGGCGACCCCTACCGGTACCGCGAGAACACCCTGCGCTCCGTCGAGTCGGCCGCCGCGGCCGGTGCCGACGCCGTCGAGGTGGACGTCCGGCTGACCCGCGACGGCGTGCCCGTCCTGCTGCACGACCCCACCCTCGAACGGCTGTGGGAGGACCCGCGGCCGGTGCACCGGCTCACCCTGGACGAGCTCGCCGAGGTCGGCGACCCCGCCGGCCCCCGGGTGCCCACCCTCACCGAGGCGCTGAAGGCGGTCGCCGAGACGCCCGCCACCCGCCTGCTGATCGACCTCGACGAGCCCGGCCCGGCCGCCGCCGCGCACCGCGCCGTCGCCGACCTCGGCGCCGCGCACCGGGTCGCCTACTGCGGGCCGACCGCCGCCATGCTCGCCGTCCGCGCCCTCGACCCGGACGCCGAGATCGCCCTGACCTGGCGTCAGCCACGTCTGCCCGGCCGCCCGCTCCTCGACGACCTGCGGCCCCGCTACCTCAACCCGCCCTTCGGCATGGTCGAGCCCCGGATCGTCGGTGCGGCGCACGACGCCGGCCTGCTCGTCTCCACCTGGACGGTCGACCTGCGCCGCACCGTCCACCGGATGCTGCGGACCGGCGTCGACTCGGTCACCAGCAACCGCATCGACATGCTCCGCCGGGAGCTCGACGCGTGAGCGCGCCGCTGACCGCCCGCGCCCTCGGCCGTGCGCTGCTGGCCCGTCAGCACCTGCTGGAACGCAGCACCCTGGACGCCGCGGCGATGGTCCGCCACCTGGTCGGCCTGCAGGCCCAGGCCGCCCCCGAACCGCCCTACCTCGGCCTGCTCAGCCGGATCGAGGGCTTCCGCCCCGAGCAGCTGACCACCCTGCTGGAGGAGCGCGCGGCCGTCCGGATCGCCCTGCAGCGCGGCACCATCCACCTGGTCACCGCCGATGACTGCCTGACCCTGCGTCCGCTGCTGCAGCCGGTGCACGACCGCTGGCTGCGCACCTCGTACGCCAAACGGCTGCCCGACCTCGACCTCGCCGACCCGGCCGGCGACCTCGCCGCGCTCGCCGACCGGGCCCGGGCGCTGGTCGAGGCGGAACCGCTGACCTTCCAGCAGCTCGGCCCGCTGCTCGCCCCGGCGTACCCGGCGAGCGAGCCGGCGGCGCTCGCCCAGGCCGCCCGGTGCGCGCTGCCGCTCGTCCAGGTGCCGCCGCGCGGCCTGTGGGGGCGGGGCGGTCCGGCCGCGCACACCACCGCCGAGCACTGGCTCGGCCGGCCGCTCGACCCGGCACCGGACCTGGACGGGCTGGTGCTGCGCTACCTCGCCGCCTTCGGCCCGGCGACCGCCGCCGACGTGCAGAAGTGGTCCGGCCTCACCCGGATCGGCCCGGTGCTGACCCGGCTCGGCGACCGGCTGGTGCGGCTGCGCGACGAGCAGGGCCGCACCCTGTATGACCTGCCGGAGGCCGCGCGCCCGGACGCCTCGGTGCCGGCCCCCGTCCGGCTGCTCGCCCCCTTCGACAACCTGCTGCTCTCGCACGCCGACCGCAGCCGGGTGCTGCCGGAGGAGTACCGCACCCGGGTGATGACGGTGAACGGGATCGTGCTCGGCACCGTGCTGGTGGACGGCCTGGTGGCGGGCAGCTGGAAGACCGAGGACGGGGTGCTGACCGTCCGCCCGTTCGCGCCGCTGCCGCGCGGTGCGCGGGCCGGCGTCGAGGAGGAGGCCGCCCGGGTGCTGGCCTTCGCCGGCGCGGCGGACGGCCGGACGGTGATCGCGCCCGTGGCGTGAGCGCGGCCGTGCGGGGCGCGCCGGTCGCCGCCGGGGACCGACCGGTTCATCCGCTCATGTGCTGATATGGGGCTGAGCGAGGGTGACCGTCGACCCCGGAGGTGCCATGCCGGCCGAGCCCCCGGAGGACGGCCGACCGGCCGCGCTGCCCCGCCCGGTGCGCCTCGCCGCCGCCTGGTCGGCCGCGGTGCTGCTGGTCGTCGCGGTCGCCGCCCTGCTCGTCTGGGCGCTGGTCGAACTGCAGGCCGCCACCGTGCCCGTCGTCGTGGCCCTGCTCGGCACCGCCCTGCTCGAACCGGTGATGCCCTGGCTGGTCCGCCGCGGCCTGCGCCGCGCCGCCGCCGCCGGGCTCACCTGCACCGTCCTGGTGCTCGCCGTCAGCGGGGTGATCGCCCTGCTGGTCAACTCGCTGGTGCACAGCGCACCCGACATCGCCGCCGCCCTGAGCGAGGCCGGCCGGCGGATCGCCGACCGGCTCGGCCCGCTCGGCGAGAGACTGCAGTACGCCCTCCAGCAGAGCTCCGGCTCCGGCAGCGACCTGGTCAACTCGCTCGCCAACGGCGTGCTCTCCGGCCTCGGCCTGGCCACCCAGCTGCTCACCGGCGCGGTCCTCACCCTCGCCCTGGTGTTCTTCTTCCTCCGGGACGGCCACCGCACCGCCGACGCCGTTCGCGCCTGGCTGCCGCCCGGCCCGGCCGAGACCGTGATCGCCTGCGCCCGGCAGGCCTTCGCCGCCACCGCCGGCTTCATGCGCGGCACCACCCTGATCGCCCTGATCGACGCACTGTTCATCACGATCGGACTGGTGGTGCTCGGCGTCCCCGGCGCGGCCGGCCTCGGCGCACTGGTCTTCATGGGCGCCTACATCCCGTTCGTCGGCGCCTTCCTCTCCGGCACGGTGGCCGTGCTGGTCGCGCTCGCCGACGGCGGCTTCGCCAAGGCCCTGTGGGTGCTCGGCGTGGTGCTCGCCGTGCAGGCGGTCGAGGGCAACGTGCTGCAGCCCTTCATCCAGAGCCGCACCGTCGCACTCCACCCGGCCACCATCATGGTCGCGGTGGTGGCCGGGGCCGGCGTGGCCGGGATCATGGGCGCCCTGCTCGCCGTACCGCTCTGCGCGGCCGGCCTCGGCGTGATCACCGTGCTGCGGCGCCCGGCCGGACCGGACGCGGCAACGGCCGCCGACGCGGGGGACGGGCCGGGCGCCACCCCGCCGTGACCCCCGGCCCGGCCCTCACTCCACCAGCGCCTGGTCCTGCCAGAACGCGAACTGCTGCACCGCGTCGCCGTCCAGCCCCCACGGCCAGATGGTGACCACCCCGTCCAGCGCCCCGAACACCCCCGCCGCCTCACCGATCCGGCCCGCCTGGCCGAGCGCGTACGCCAGCACGTTCAGGTCCGACAGCCCCGCCGCGTGCCGCAGGAAACCCGGCTCCGGCCAGTCCGCCACCGCCCGGGCCAGCGCCGCCTCGGCGTCCGGCATCGCCCAGCGCCGCCGCGCACCCAGCGAGGTCACCCCGCCGGCCGCCAGCGCCGCCCGGTAACGGTCCGTCAGCATCGCCAGCTCCAGCCCGGCCACCGGCGACCCCGGCGGGGCCGCGTCCCGCACCGCCGCAACGAAGTCCAGCACCTGCCCGTGCGAACCGCACTCCTCCGGCGACAGGTAGCGCAGCATCTCCAGGTGCGCGACCCGGTTCCAGGCGTCCCGCGCACCGATCTCCCGGCACAGCGGGTACATCTCCTGCTCCGGACGCCGCAGCAACCGGTGCACCGCCAGCAGCGCCACCCACGGCGCCGGGTCGTCCGGGCGCATCTCGGCCGCCCGGCGGCACCGGTCCACCGTGCCCTGCGGATCCTCCAGCGCCCCCGCCAGCCGGGCCTGCGCCACGTCCACCCAGGCGTGCAGCACCAGCGCGTCCGCCTCCTGCGGCCGCTGCCGCCGCCACACCCGCGCCAGCGCCGGGGACGCCACCTGGGCCAGCACCGCCAGCCGGTGCGTACGGCGGTCCCAGTCCCGGCCGGCGTCCCGCAGCACCTGCTCCACCAACCCCGCCGACAGGTCCAGCTGGCCCTGCAACTGCGGCCCGGACAGCTGCCGCCGGACCCGGCCGAGTTCGGCGTCGTCGAGCTCAGGAGCCAAGCGCGGTGCGGTACTTCGGCGTCGTCCAAAGATCGGCATGCCCCCGGAGGCTAGCGAAAGGGGCACCCCGCCCACAAAAGCCCGGCGGCACCCCGCGGGCCGCTCCGTGCCACGCCCGGCTGCTCGGTGTACGCCCTGATCAGGGGCGGTGCGCGGCCCGTCCGACGGGCTGCCCGCCCACCGGGGGCTACCGGGCGGTATGGTCGGGCTCGGAGACCGACCACGAGGGGAACGGGGAAGCGGCATGGACTTCCGGACGGACATCCTGGGCGAGCCGTACGAGGCCGTCGAGCTGCCGCTCGCCGACGACGAGGAGGGCGCCGTCAGCGCGACCCTGGTGCGACGCCTGGTGCCCGGGTCGACGCGCGCCGTGCTCTACGTGCACGGCTACGTCGACTACTTCTTCCAGACCCACCTCGCCGACCACTACACCGCGGCCGGCTACTCCTTCTACGCCCTCGACCTGCGCAAGTACGGCCGGTCGCTGCGCCCCCACCAGTCGCCCAACTTCGTCCGCGACCTCGGCGCCTACGACGAGGAGCTCGACGAGGCGGTGCGCGTGATCCGCGAGGTCGACGGCCACACCCAGCTGCTCGTCAACGGCCACTCCACCGGCGGCCTGGTCACCGCGCTCTGGGCCGACCGCCGCGCCGGCCGCGGCCTGGTCGACGCGCTCTTCCTCAACAGCCCGTTCCTCTCCATGCCCGCCGCGGCCGCCGTCCGCACCCTCGGCGCCCCCGCCGTCGAGGCCCTCGGCCGGGTCGCCGGCCTGCGCAAGCTGCCCGCCCCGCTCAACCCGCACTACGTGCACAGCCTGCACCGCGCCCACAAGGGCAGCTGGGAGTTCGACCTCTCCCTCAAGCCCGCCGAGGGCTTCCCGCTCTACGCCGGCTGGCTCGCCGCCATCCAGCGCGGCCACCGCGCCGTCCGCCGCGGCCTCGCCGTCGACTGCCCCGTCCTGCTGATGGCCTCCACCGCCTCCACCGTCACCAACCGCTGGGACGACGCCCTGCGCACCACCGACGGCGTGCTGCGCGCCGACGACATCGCCGCGCTCGGCCCCCGCCTCGGCCGCAACGTCACCGTCCTGCGGATCGAGGGCGGCGTGCACGACCTCGTCCTCTCCGGCGAGCAGGCCCGCGACCAGGTCTTCACCGAACTCGACCGCTGGCTCGCCGCCTACCTGCCCGCGCCGGTCGCCGCCGCATGACCCACCACGAGCAGCCGGGCCAGCCCGAGGACGAACCGCTCCCCGTCCACCGGGAGACCGCCCTCGGCACCGCCCGGCTCCTGCCCGACATCGACCGGCCGCAGGCCTGGCTGCTCACCCTCGACGGCACCCCGCAGTCCTACGTCGACCTCGCCGACCCCACCCACCTCGAATTCGAGTACACCCGGCGGATCGGCCACCTCGCCGACACGATCGCCCCCGCCGGGCAGCCGCTCGACGCCCTCCACCTCGGCGGCGGCGCGCTCACCCTGCCCCGCTACCTCGCCGCCACCCGCCCCGGCTCCCGGCAGCACGTCGTCGAGGCCGACGGCCCGCTCGTCGACCTCGTCGCCGACCGCCTGCCCTGGCCGGACGGCATCCGGGTGACCGTCGGCGTCGCCCGCACCGCCCTCGCCGCCGCCCCGCCCGGCGCCGCCGACCTCGTCGTCGCCGACGTCTTCCACGGCTCCCGCACCCCCGCCCACCTCACCTCCGTCGAGTTCGTCGCCCTCGCCGCCGCGGCCCTGCGCCCCGGCGGCTGCTACGCCGCCAACCTCGCCGACGGCCCGCCGCTCGCCTTCGCCGCCGCCCAGGCCGCGACCCTGCGCGCCGTCTTCCCGCACACCTGCCTCGCCGCCGAACCCGCCGTGCTCCGCGGCCGCCGTTACGGCAACGTCCTGCTGATCGGCTCCACCGCCCCGCTGCCCACCGCCGAACTCGCCCGGCGCCTCGCCGGCGACCCCTTCCCCGCCCGGCTCGCCGACGGCCCCGACCTGGACGCCCTCACCGGCACCGCCCGCCCCGTCCACGACACCCACGCCGTCGACTCCCCGCCACCCCCCGACGGCGCCTTCAGCGTCGGCTGACCACCGGCCGCCGCCCCGGCCCCGCCGCCCCGACCCCGCCGCCCCGACCCCGCCGCCCGCCCACGGCGCGTTCAGCGCCGGACGGACCACCGGGCGGGGCAGAATGCCAAGCCGGGCCCGGCGACCGCCGCCGGACCGCCGGAGGGAGCCGCACGATGACGGGCCAGCAGCCGCAGAAGATCGGCGCCGCCCTGGGCGCGGTCCCCGAGACCGCCCTGTGGACGCTCTACCACCGGGCCGTCGAGGCCCGCCGGTGGGACACCGTGCTGCCCGACCCGCGGGCCGTCGAACTCGTCGAACGGATCGACTACCCCTTCGAGGAGCGCTTCGGCCCCGACGGCGGCGTCATCGGCCAGATCCAGGCCCTGCGGGTCCGCGCCTTCGACCGCGAGGTCGCCGACTTCCTCGTCCGCTGCCCCCGCGGCACCGTCGTCTGCCTCGGCGAGGGCCTGGAGACCCAGTACTGGCGGGTCGACAACGGCCGCGCCCAGTGGCTCTCCGTCGACCTGCCCGAGGCCGTCGCCCTGCGCGAACGCCTGCTGCCCCCCGCACCCCGGCAGCGGCTGCTCGCCTGCTCCGCCACCGACCCGGCCTGGACCGACGAGGTCGACCCCACCCACGGCGTGCTCATCACCGCCCAGGGCCTCCTGATGTACCTGCGGCCCACCGAGGTCCGCGACCTCATCGCCCGCTGCGCCGAACGCTTCCCCGACGGCACCTTCGTCTTCGACGCCGTACCCCGCTGGTTCAGCCGCGCCGCCTCGCAGGGCAAGCTCCACGACCGCGGCTACACCGCCCCGCCGATGCCCTGGGGCATGGACGCCGACGAGCAGTGGAAGCTCGCCACCGCACACCCCGCGGTCGCCGAGATCCGCGACGTGCTGCCGACCGGCGGCCGCGGCCCGGTCGGCGCACTGCTGCCCTACGCGGCCCGGCTGCCCGTCCTGGGCGCGTTCAGGCCGTCGGTGGTCGCACTGCGCTTCTCCGCCAGGGCCGGGCGCGGCGGGGCCGCGGGAACTGCCGTCCGATGATCGGCGTATAAGGTAAAGGCCGGGTCAACCCGTTACCCTGCCCTGAGGGCGCCGGGCGCGCCCGCGGCCCAGCCAGTCCGGCCGAGACGCGGTCTCGTCCCGCCACGGAGGTACCCGCCTTGCACATCGACCAGTGGATCGAGAGCGTCCCGCCGACCTCGGTGTACGCCCTCGTCGCCCTGATCATCGGCCTGGAGAGCCTGGGCATCCCGCTGCCCGGCGAGATCGCGCTCGTCTCGGCCTCGCTGCTGTCGGCCCGCGGCGTGGTCAGCCCCTGGTGGGTGGCGGCCTGCGCGATCGCCGGCGCGGTGATCGGCGACTCCATCGGGTACTCCATCGGCCGCCGCGGCGGCAAACCGCTGTTCGAGAAGCTCGGCCGGCGCTTCCCCAAGCACTTCGGGCCCGACCACCTCGCCACCGCCGAACGCTCCTTCCAGAAGTGGGGCATGTGGGCGGTCTTCTTCGGCCGGTTCATCGCCCTGCTGCGGATCTTCGCCGGCCCGCTCGCGGGCGCCCTGCGGATGCCGTACTGGAAGTTCCTGATCGCCAACGTGCTCGGCGGCATCGCCTGGGCCGGCGGCACCACCCTGCTGATCTACCAGGTCGGCAAGGTCGCCGAGCACTGGCTGAAGAGCTTCTCCTGGGCCGGCCTCGTGGTGGCCGCCCTCGCCGGCGCCGGCTCCGCCTGGCTGGTCAAGCGCAGGGCCGCCAAGGCCCGGGCCGAACACCCCGAGCAGTCCGGCGGCAAGAGCGTCCCCGAGGGCGCCACCGAAACGCCCGCACCCGCCGCCCTGGCCGCCGGGAACCCGGCCCCGGTGACCGCCGCCGCGGCCGAGCCCGCCGCCGACTGACCGTCAGCTCCGTCGGCTAGGCTCGGCACGCGTACACCGACGACGGACCGGGAGACGGCGTGAGCCAGCAGCAGTGGACAGCGGTCGACGACTACTTCACCGACGTCCTGATCGGCGACGACCCGGTGCTGGACGCGGCCCAGCAGGCCGCCGACAAGGCCGGACTGCCCCGGATCGCCGTCTCCGCACCCCAGGGCAAGCAGCTCCAGCTGCTCGCCGAGACGCTCGGCGCCCGCCGCATCCTGGAGGTCGGCACCCTCGGCGGATACAGCGCCATCTGGATGGCCCGCGCCCTGCCCGCCGGCGGCCGGCTCGTCACCCTGGAGATCGACCCGGTGCACGCCGAGGTCGCCCGCGACAACCTCGCGAACGCCGGGTTCGCGGAGGTCGCCGAGGTCCGCCTCGGCCCCGCCGCGGACACCCTGCAGCAGCTCGCCGACGAGGGCACCGACCCCTTCGACCTGGTCTTCATCGACGCCGACAAGCCCGGCAACCCGGTCTACTTCGCCTGGGCGCTGCGCCTCACCCGGCCCGGCTCGCTGATCGTCGTCGACAACACCGTCCGAGGCGGCAAGGTCGCCGAGGCCGACTCCACCGACCCCGCCGTGCTCGGCGTCCGCCGCCTCCACGACGCGATCGCCGCCGAGCCGCGGGTCTCCGCCACCTCGATCCAGACCGTCGGCTCCAAGGGCTACGACGGCTTCACCCTGATCCGCGTCCGGGCCTGACCGCCCCGGCCCGGCGAGCGACCCACACACCGAGAAAGCACAGGAACACCATGCGGATAGGACTGCTCGGCACCGGCCCCTGGGCGCGCGGCGTGCACGCACCCGCACTGGCCGGCCACCCCGGCGTCGAGTTCGCCGGCGTGTGGGGCCGCCGGCCCGAGGCCGCCGCCGAGATCGCCGCCGAGCACGGCGTCCCGGCCTACGAGGACGCCGACAAGCTGATCGCCGACGTCGACGCGGTCGCCGTCGCGCTCGCCCCGCAGGCCCAGGCCGAGCTGGCGCTGCGCGCCGCCGAGGCCGGCCGGCACCTGCTGCTGGACAAGCCCGTCGCGCTCGCCGTGCCGCAGGCCCGACGGATCGCCGACACCGTCGCCGCCGGCCGGCTCGCCTCGGTCGTCTTCTTCACCCTCCGGTTCGGCGGCGAACGCGTCGGCTGGCTCGCCGAGCAGGCCGCCCGGGACGGCTGGTTCACCGCCCGCTGCGACTGGCTCGGCGCCGTCTTCACCACCGACAGCCCCTACGCCGCCTCACCCTGGCGGCGCGAGAAGGGCGCCCTGTGGGACATCGGCCCGCACGCCCTGTCACTGCTGCTGCCCGTCCTCGGCGACGCCGCCACCGTGGCCGCGGCCGCCGGGCCCGCCGACACCGTGCACCTGGTGATCGGGCACGCCGGCGGCGCGTCCAGCAGCACGACGGTCAGCCTCACCGCACCCCCGCAGGCCGCCGGCGTGGCGCTCGAACTGCGCGGCGAGGCCGGCGTGCACCGCCTCCCCGAGGCGGGCGTCCCGCCCGTGGAGGCCTTCGGCCACGCCGTCGACGGACTGCTCGCCGCCGCGCGGAGCGGCACGCCGCACCCCTGCGACGCAGCCTTCGGCCTGCGCGTGGTCGAGATCCTCGCCGCAGCCGAACAGTCCCTCACCGAGCGCGCCACCGTCCCGCTGCAGCCCCTCCCCGCCTCCCCGTGGCCCCCGACCACCGAGGCCTGACCTCGGGCGCTGCGTTGATGCACCATCGGGCTGTGCTCGGGAGCGACCGCGCCCCCGGCCGCGCGCGCCCACCCGCCGTCGGGGCACCACCCGCCGTCGGGGCGGCACCCGCGCACCCCGACACCCTTTCCGTGCGCACACCCCCGCATGGCACGATGGCAGGGACCAGCCCGCCGCCGACCCCGGAGCAGCCCGTGCAGCCCGAACCCGCCTTCCGCGCCGCCGGACCGGCCGACGTACCCGCCGTCGTCGCCCTGGTCGAGTCCGCCTACCGCGGGGAGGCCAGCCGGGCCGGCTGGACCACCGAGGCCGACCTGCTCGACGGGCAGCGCACCGACGAGGCCGGCGTCGCCGAGGTCGTCGCCCGCCCCGGGTCCGTGGTGCTGCTCGCCGAGGCGGAGGGCGACCTGCTCGCCTGCTGCCACCTGGAACGCCGCAGCGCCGCCGCCTACTTCGGCATGTTCTCCGTCCGTCCGGCGATGCAGGGCGGCGGGATCGGCCGGGCCGTCCTCGAGCGCGCCGAGCGGCACGCCCGCGAGGAGTGGGGCATCGACCGGATGGAGATGACCGTCATCGAGCAGCGCGCCGACCTGATCGCCTGGTACGAGCGGCGCGGCTACGTGCGCACCGGCGAGTACGAGCCCTTCCCCTACGGCGACGAGCGCTTCGGCGTCCCGCTCCGCCCCGACCTGCGCTTCGAGCGCCTGGTCAAGGCGCTCTGACGCGGCCGCCGGGCGGACTCAGTCCGCCCGGACCTGCTTCTGCGACCACTCCAGGTAGCGGCCGGACTCCCGGGTCAGGCCGGCCAGGAACCACACCAGCACCGCGGTGTCGTCCGTCCAGCCGACGAACGGGATGATGTCCGGCACCGCGTCGATCGGGCTCAGCAGGTAGACCGCGCACAGCACGGCGAGCGCCGCCAGCTTGCCCGGGCCGACGCCCGGGTAGCGGCCGGTCAGCGCGTCGCGCACCAGCCGGGGCGTGGCCGCGACCCGGGCGCCCAGCCCCGGCGCGCCCGGCCGCTGGGTCTCCCGGTACAGGCCCCACGCCGACCGCGACACCGCGGCCCGGTCGATCCCCTGCAACCGCTTCGGAACGGGTTTGGCCACGGCGTCCTCCTCACTCTCCGGTGGGACGCGCCTGCCGCGCCCGCCGATCCACGGTACGGGACGCCGCCCGTTCCGCCGTAGGGTCTTCTTCCCCGTGTCAGCCAGGACAACGGGGGAGTCCGGCCGGTTCCCGCGGCTCCTCCTCCCCGCGGTCGCCGTCGGGGCTCAGCCGCCGTAGAGGTTGCGGCAGATCCTGGCCTGTTCGGAGCCGGGTGCCCACTGGCCCTGGCGTTCCGCCTCGGCGCACACCTTGATCGTGGTGGGGTGCGGCACGGCGGCCGTCGCCCGGGGGCGGGTGCCCGGGCGGGGGTGGAGCTGCGGGCGGGCCGGGTCCAGGCGGGTCGTCCGGCTCGGGGCGGCGGCCGGGACGTCCTCGGCCGAGGGGGCCGCGCTCGGGCCGGCCGTGGGCGATGCGGTGGCCGCGTCGCCGGTGCCGTCGGGGGAGGGGCCGGCGGGCCTCTCGTTCCAGGGCGGGGCCGGTACGGGTGCACCCGGTCCGGAGGGCGGGGCCGCGCTGGCCAGGACGCCGGTGAGCTCGCCGGACCCGGCCGGGCCGCCGGGCCCGCAGGTGGCCAGCAGCCCGCCGCGCGGACGGGAGAAA
>NZ_BAAALD010000105.1:0-25867 GCF_039528095.1 Kitasatospora arboriphila | reverse complement strand
TGGGGCGGTCCATGGGAGCGGGCTCCGGTGGCTAGTGCTGGTCTGACGGTTCGCGTCGAGTCCCGCCGCGCGGCGCGGATCGTCGGACGGGCCCCGCGGTTCGGGCGGCAGCCGGGTGGACTGCAGCCGGGGTGGACTGCAGATCATCCAACGAGTTGATCATGCGATGGTTGCGGCCCGCACGGACTCGGGGACGGGCTGCTCGGACCAGACGGTCTTGCCGCGCTCGCCGTACCGGGTGCCCCAGCGGCGGCTCAGGTGCATCACCAGGAACAGGCCGCGGCCGCCCTCGTCCCCGCTGCGGGCGAGCCGCATGTGCGGGGCGGCCGAGTTGCTGTCGGAGACCTCGCAGAGCAGCCCGCGGTCGCGGATCAGCCGCAGCCGCACCGGCCCGCGGCCGTAGCGGATGGCGTTGGTGACCAGCTCGCTGACGATCAGTTCGGTGTCCGCGGCGACCGCCTCCAGTCCCCAGGCGGCGAGTTGCTGGGAGACGAGGGTGCGCGCGGTGGAGACCACGGCCGGGTCGGCGGGCAGCGTCCACAGCGCGACCCGGTCGCTGCCGAAGAGCTTCGTCCGGGCGAGCAGCAGCAGCGCGTCCTCGTCGAGCCGGTGCGGGACGGCGGCGTACGCGACGTCGTCGCACAGTTCGCGCAGGCTGCGGTCGGGGTGGGCGAGCAGCCTGCGCAGCCGGTTCCGGCCGGAGCGGTCGCCGGTGTCGGAGCCGGCGGTGAGGCCGCGGGTGTGCAGGGCGAGGAGGCTGCCCTCGGGCAGTTCGGCGTGGACCGCCTCGTAGCCCTCGCCGCCGCCGCGGCCGAGCGCCGGGCCGACGGGCACCTCGAAGTCCAGCAGGCTGCCGTCGCGGGCGATCGGCACCAGCGGCGGGTGGCCGGCGGCGGCCGCGCTGCACCGGCCGGTCACCGGGTCGTAGACGAGGTAGAGGCAGCTGGCGAGGACGGGCGGCTCGCCCGGTTCGGGGACGGTCTCCTCCGCCAGCCGCCGGACGGTCTCGTCGAGGACGCCGAGCAGTTCGTCGGCCGGCAGGTCCTGCCGGGCCAGGGTCTGCACGACGGTGCGCAGCTGGCCCATGGTGGCGGCCGCCTCGACGCCGCGTCCGGCGACGGTGCCGCAGACCAGGGCGACCCGGCCGCCGGAGAGCGGGACGACGTCGAACCAGTCGGCCCCGGCGTCACCGGACAGGTGCAGGTAGGCGGTGTCGACGGCGGGCAGGTCGGGCGGGCGGACGGGCAGCAGCCGGCGCTGCAGGGCGGTCGCGATGGTCCGCTCGTGCAGGTACTGCCAGGCCCGGTGGACGCTGAGCGTCGTCCGGTCGGCCAGCTCCGCCGCCAGTTCGAGGTCCCCCTGGTCGAACGGCTCCTCGGTGACCGTGCGGACGAAGACGGCGAGGCCGAGCGCGGTGCCGTGCACGGTGAGCGGCGCGACGATCAGCGAGTGCGCGCCGGCCTCGGCGAGCCGCCGGGCCCGCACCGGGTCGGCCGCCAGCAGCGGCTCGTCCGGGGTGAGGTGGGCGATCAGCCGGGGGCGGTGGTCGTGCATGCTCTGGCTGAGCACGGTCGGGAAGTGCAGGGAGGTCAGCTCGCCGTCCGGTGTCCTGGTCCGGAACTCCTCCACGGAGCGCAGCACCACCCGGCGCAGCGGCGCGTCCGCGGCGACCGGGCCGGCCTGCAGCCGGCGGCCCCGCAGCACGTCGTCCAGCAGGTCGACGATCACGACGTCGGCGAAGCGCCCGATCGCCACCTCGGCGAGTTCGCCGACGGTCGCGGAGGCGTCCAGGGTCGAGCCGATCAGCCGCTGGGCGTCGTGCAGGATCGCCAGCCGGTCCGCGGTGTTCTGCTGCTCGGTGACGTCCTCGGCCATCACGGCGAGGCCGAGCACCCGGCCGCCGGGGGCGTTCAGCCGGAAGACCGACAGCGACACCACCATCCGCTTGCTGTCGTCGTGCGGGAGGACGCCGGAGACCCGCAGGCGCCGCACCGAGTTGCCGGTCGCCAGCACGGACCGGGCGACCTCGGTCAGCTTCTCGTGCGGGAACCCGGGGGCGAACTCCTCCACCGTCCGGCCGACCACGGCGTCCGGCGGCATGCCGCGCATGCCGCGTGCCGCGGTGTTGAAGCGCACCACCCGGAGCTCCGGATCGAGCACGAACAGACCGGCCGGGGCACGGGTGAACAGCGCCTCCAGCAGAGCGGCGTCGGTGCGGACGCGGTCGTTCGGCTGCACGGGTGCACCCCTCTCCGGGCCTAGGGCTCGCTCTCCACCTTGTCAGCGCCCGGGCGGGCGGCAAGTCGGCGCCGGGCCGGGTGCGGATGCAGCCGCCCGGCCCGCCCGCGACGATGGAGGACAGACCTGCTGCCGGAAGGCGGTGACGCCCGTGCCCCACGACCACGTGTGGCGTGCACTGCCGTCCCCCGTGCGCGAGCTGCTGGAGGGCACACCGGGCGCGGTCGGCGTCCTCGACACCGACCTGCGGTACGTGTACGTCAACACCGCGCTGGCCCGGCTGAACGGCGCCCCGGCCGCCGACCACATCGGCCGCACCATCGCCGAGGTCGTACCCGGCATCGACGCCCGGCTCGACGTGCTGCGCGCCGTGCTCGCCGACGGCGTCCCCCGCGAGACCACCTCCAGCGGCCAGACCCGGGTGCCCTCCCCGCTCGCCCGGCGCTACTTCCACGGCGCCTACCACCGGCTGGAGGTGGACGGCACGGTCGTCGGCATCGCCGGCATCGTGCTGGAGGTGACCGCCTCCCGGCAGCAGCAGAACGAACTGGAACGCGCCCGCGAGCGGCTCGCCATGCTCGACAGCGCCTCCACCCGGATCGGCACCACCCTCGACATGGACACCACCTGCGTCGAACTCGCCCGCTTCCTCGTCCCCGAGCTCGGCGACGCCGCCTCGGTGGACGTGCTGCCGCCCGAGGAGGCCCCCGCCGCGCACACCCTCCCCGGCGTCCTGCGGCTGCTCCGCGCCTCCCTGGTCTCCGTGCCCGAACTGGAGGAGACGGCGGCGGCCCTCGGCAAGGCCGGCGAGCACATCGACCACCAGCCCGGCTCGGCCGCCCGACGGGCGCTGGAGAGCGGCCGCCCGGTGATCGAGAACATGCCGGCCGACGACCGCCTCGGCCGGGCCGCGGCCCACCCCGACCGGCTGGCGGCGCTGCGCCGCGGCGGCGTGCACTCCGGCCTGGTGGTGCCGCTGCTGGCCCGCGGCCGCGCCCTCGGCACGGTCACCCTGATCCGGGCCGGCAGCTCGCCGGTGTTCACCCCGGAGGACACCGTGGTGGTCGCGGACCTGGCGCTGCGGGCCGCCGTCAGCATCGACAACGCCCGCCGCTTCACCCGCGAGCACGGCATCGCCCTCGACCTGCAGCGCGCCCTCCTCGCCGAGCCCGGCGCCCCGCACCCGGGCCTCGAAGTGGCCTTCCGCTACCGGCCCGCCGGGGCGAGTGCCCTGGTCGGCGGCGACTTCTACGAGACGGTGGCCCGCCCGGACGGCAGCACCCTGCTGGCCATCGGCGACGTGATGGGGCACAGCCTGGAGGCCGCCGTCGAGATGAGCCACTACCAGGCGATGCTGCGGATGGTCGCCGCCGGGAACCTGTCGCCCGGCCGCGTCCTGGACCGGATGGACCGGCTGACCGCGCCGCTCGCCACCGGGCGCCCGGCGACCTGCCTCGCGGTGGTGATGTCCCCGCGGACCGGCACCTGCACCTTCGCCAGCGCCGGGCACCTGCCGCCGGCCCTGGTCTCCCCCGACGGGACGGTCCGCCTGCTGTCGGTCGAGCCGGGTCCGCCGCTCGCCACCGGGTTCGGCGGGTTCCCCGAGGTGACGGCGCAGTGCCCGCCCGGCCACCACCTGCTGCTCTACACCGACGGGCTGGTCGAGCGCCGCGACGAGGCCATCGACGCCTCGCTCGCCCGGCTGACCCACCTGCGGCTCCCCCCGCACGCCGGCGGCGAACAACTCCTGGACGCCGTCCTCACCGGCCTCTCCCCCACCGCCGACGACGACGTCGCGCTCCTCACAGCCACCCTGCGGGACTGAGGAACCCGGCACACGGGGCTGCCCGCCCCTGACCGCGCCCTAGTGCTTGCCGGCCCCCGCCGGGTCACCCAGTTCGCGGGACGGGAGGCCCTCGGTGAGGTCCTCGGCGATGAGGCGTTTGGCGATGGTGTGGACGGCGTCGCGGAGTTCGGCGCTGCGGGGGCGGCCCGCCTCCTGCTCCAGCTGGTCGTTCAGCCACTGGGCCCAGGCGCCGCCGATCCGCTCGGCCTCCCGCTGCCCCGCCTCGGTGTGCATGTAGTAGCCGTTCACCCGGGACAGCCAGCCCTCGCCGACGGCCCGGTCGAAGACCGGTTCGAGCACCTCGCCGGGCAGCCGCCGGCGGGCCGCGATCAGGGTGAGCGAGGCGTGGCCGACCGTCCGGGTGAACAGTTCGACCTGCATGACGGCCCAGGCCACGGCGATGTCCAGCCGGGTGCCGGACCGGGCGACGACGTCCCGGGCGGTGTCCTGGTCGGTGCCTCGGATGATCTTGGCGACGGAGAGTTCGAGCACCCGTGCCGAGTCCCCGGAGACGGGCGAGGCGAACCCCTCCCCCATGTCGGTGGAGGAGGCGCGGGTGGAGTCGCGCAGCTTCACCTGCTTGAGGAAGAGCGCGACGACGAAGCCGACCGCGGCCACCGGCACCGCCCAGAGGAACACGGTGTGCAGGGCGTCCGCGTAGGCGTCGACGATCGGTGCGGCCTGGTCGGCGGGCAGCGCGTGCAGGTCCTTCGGGTTCTGGGCGGCGTTCACCAGGACGGCCGGGTCGGCGCCGGTGAGCCGGGCGGAGGTGGCGATGCCCTCGGCGAGCCGGTCACCGAGGGTGTTGGTGTAGACGGTGCCGAACACGGCCGTGCCGAAGGAGCTGCCCAGGGTGCGGAAGAATGTGACGCCGGAGGTGGACGTGCCGAGGTCGGCGTAGTCGACGGTGTTCTGCACGGCGATGGTGAGCACCTGCATGCACAGGCCGATGCCGGCGCCGAGCACCAGCATGTAGAGCGACTGCAGCCAGCTCGGGGTGTCGGCGTCCATCAGCGACAGCAGGTACAGGCCGACGCCCATCACGGCCGAGCCGACGATCGGGAAGATCCGGTAGCGGCCGGTGCGGCTGACCATGGTGCCGCTGAACACCGAGGCGATCAGCAGGCCGAAGACCATCGGCAGGGTCCGTACGCCGGAGACGGTGGCCGAGTCCCCGTCGACGTACTGCAGGAAGGTCGGCAGGAAGGTCAACGCGCCGAGCATCGCGAAGCCGACGATGAAGCTGAGCACCGCGCAGACCCTGAAGACCGGGTTGCGGAACAGCCGCATCGGCAGCATCGGCTCGGCGGCCCGGGTCTCCACCCAGCAGAACAGTCCGAGGGCGACGGCGCCGCCGACGAACAGGGCGAGGATGACCGGCGAGCTCCAGGCGTACTTGTTGCCGCCCCAGCTGGTCGCCAGGATCACCGCGCTCGCGCCGACGGCGACCAGCGCGATGCCCAGGTAGTCGATCACCGGGCGGCCGGGGGCCCGCACCGAGGGGATCGTCCGGGCCGCGGCGAGCACCACCACGATCGCGATCGGCACGTTGACGTAGAACGCCCAGCGCCAGGTCAGGTGGTCGGTGAACAGGCCGCCGAGCAGCGGGCCGATGACGGTGGCCACGCCGAAGACCGCGCCGATCGCGCCCTGGTACTTGCCGCGTTCGCGCAGCGGGATCACGTCGGCGATCAGCGCCATCGAGGTGACCATCAGGCCGCCCGCGCCGACGCCCTGCATGGCCCGCCAGGCGATCAGCATCAGCATGTCGGTGGACAGGCCGCACAGGAACGAGCCGGTGATGAACACGATCGCCGACACCTGGAAGACCAGCTTGCGGCCGAACAGGTCGCCGAACTTGCCGACCAGCGCGGTGGTGACCGTCTCGGCGAGCAGGTACGAGGTGACCACCCAGGACATGTGCTGGGCGCCGCCGAGGTCGGAGACGATCGTCGGCAGCGCGGTGCCGACGATCGTCTGGTCGAGGGCGGCCAGCAGCATGCCGAGCATGATCGTGACGAAGACGACGTTGCGCTGCCGCCGGTCCAGGACGGGCGGCGCGGCGGCCGGGGCCGGCGGGCTGCTCTCGGTGGTGGTCACTCTCGCATGGTCGCCCGGCGGGCGGCCGGGCGCCCGCGTAGGGCCGCCGCCGCGGTGAACCCGTCGGCGGGGGCGCCGGGGCCGGGCCGTAGCGTGGGCCCATGCAGACCGTCGAGCTGACCTGCGCGCCCGCCCTCGACACGGCGGTGCGCGAGGTCTGGCAGCAGCTCTCGGGGGCCGGCCTCCCGAGCCTCGCCCACAACACCCACCCCGGGCACCGGCCGCACCTCACCCTCGCCTCCTGCGGGGCGGCGCCCGAGGGGGCGCTCGACGCGGTCGGCGAACTGCTGGCCGAGGCGCTGCCGCTGCCGGTCCGGCTGACCGGGCTGCTGTCGTTCTCGGCGCGCAGCCGTCGGCGGGTGCTGAGCTGGGCGGTGGTCCCGACCTTCGAACTGGTCGACCTGCACCGCCGCGTCTGGCTCCTGCTGGACGGCGCCGCGGACCCCGACCCGCACTACCTGCCCGGCCGGTGGGCCCCGCACATCGGCCTGACCCGACGGCTGGAGCCCGAGGAGCTGGCACTCGCCCACACCGTGGTCGGCCGCCACCCCGACCTGACCGGCAGCTTCGACGCGGGCCGCAGCTACGACACCCTCACCGGCACCACCGTCCCCCTCGGCCCGCTCTGACCGGTCGCGGGCCGGGACCGGCGGCGGCCGCGCCGGCGGGGCAGGATGGCAGGCAGTGACCCGCCGCGGGAGGGAGTCGGCCGTGCTGGAACGCGTCGCCCGGGCGTCGGAGGCCGTGGCCGCCGAGCCGGGCCGGACGGCGAAGATCGCCCTGCTCGCGGGCTGCCTGCGCGACCTCGGCCCGCAGGAGGCCCCGGCGGCGGTCGCCCTGCTCTCCGGCGAATCCCGCCGGATGCGCGTCGGCGTCGGCTACGCGGCGCTGCGCGAGCTGCCCCCGCCCGCCGCGGAGGCCACGCTCGGGACGGCCGAGACCGAGGCCCTGCTCGGCGACCTGGCGGCGGTGCACGGCCGCGGCGCGCAGGCCGCCCGGCGCACCCTGCTCGACTCCCTCTTCGGACGGGCCACCGCCCCCGAACAGCGGCTGCTGCGCGGCGTGCTGGTCGGCGAACTACGGCAGGGCGCGCTGGACGGCGTGATGGCGGAGGCCGTCGCCAGGGCCGCCGGGGTGCCCGCCCCGGCGGTGCGACGGGCGCTGATGTTCCGCGGCTCGGCCCGGGCGGTCGCCGAGGCGGCGCTCACCGGCGGGGCGGCGGCGCTGGCCGCCTTCGGACTGGAGGTCGGCCGGCCGGTGCGGCCGATGCTGGCCTCCTCCGCACCGGGCGTCGCCGAAGCACTGGCGAAGGTCTCCCCCGCGGCCCTGGAGTGGAAGCTGGACGGGATCCGGGTGCAGGTGCACCGGTCGGGCGGCGAGGTGGGGGTGTTCACCCGCAGCCTGGACGACATCACCGCCCGCGTCCCCGAACTCGTCGAGGCCGCCCTGGCCCTGCCCGTCCGCGCCGCCGTCCTGGACGGCGAGGCGATCGCCCTGGGCCCGGACGGCAGACCCCGGCCGTTCCAGGTGACGGCCGCGCGCACCGCCTCCCGGCAGGACCCGGAACGGCTGCGGGCCGAGGTGCCGCTGCACCCCTACTTCTTCGACCTGCTGCACCTCGACGGCACCGATCTGGTGGACGAACCGGGCGAACGCCGCTGGGCCGCCCTCGCCGGCCTGGTCGACGAACCGCGGCGGGTGCCCCGGCTGGTCACCGCCGACCCGGAGCAGGCCGCCGGCTTCCTCGCCGACGCGCTCGGCCGCGGCCACGAGGGCGTGGTCGTCAAGGACCTCGCGGCACGGTACGAGGCGGGCCGCCGCGGCGTCGGGTGGATCAAGGTGAAACCGCACCACACCCTGGACCTGGTGGTGCTGGCCGCCGAGTGGGGCACCGGGCGGCGCCGCGGGTGGCTGAGCAACCTGCACCTGGGGGCGCGGTCCGGCGGCGAGGCGGGCCTGCCGGAGTGGGTGATGCTCGGCAAGACCTTCAAGGGGCTGACGGACGAACTGCTGGCCTGGCAGACCCGGGAGCTGCTCGCGCGGGAGACCGGCCGCGGCGACCACGACGTGCAGGTCCGTCCGGAGCTGGTGGTCGAGGTCGCCTTCGACGGCCTCCAGCGCAGCCCCCGCTACCCGGCCGGACTGGCCCTGCGGTTCGCCCGGGTCGTCCGCTACCGCCCCGACAAGACCGCCGCCGAGGCCGACACCGTCGCCACCGTCCGGGGGCTCGCCTCAGCACACTAGGGACCCGTGGGGGTTGCCCCAGGTTTCGGGGGAGGTCCAGGCGGCCAGGGTGCGGCGGCTTTCGAAGTGGAGCGGCTCCTTGCTCACCGGGTCGGTGAACTCCAGGACGGCGCCCAGCAGTTGGAGCGGGCGGCGGAAGTCGTCCGGGGCCGGCTCGGTGAGCACCTGCGGGTAGAGCGGATCGCCGAGGATCGGCAGCCCGAGCGAGGCCATGTGCAGGCGCAGCTGGTGGGTGCGGCCGGTGTGCGGGTGCAGCCGGTACCGGCCGAGGCCGTCGCGGTGCTCGGCGAGCTCGATCCGGCTCTCGCTGTTGGGCTCCCCGGGGACCTCGAAGGCGGCGAGCTCGCCGCGTTCCTTGACGATCCGGCTGCGGACGGTGACCGGCATCGGCCGCTGCGGGTCGAGCCCGGCGATCGCCTCGTACTCCTTGCGGACCGCGCGGCGTTCGAACAGGCCCTGGTAGGCGCCGCGCAGTTCGGGGCGGACGACGAACAGCACCAGTCCGGCGGTGAGCCGGTCGAGCCGGTGGGCGGGGCTGAGGCCGGGCAGGCCGAGGTCGCGGCGCAGCCGGGCGAGGGCCGTCTCGGTGACGTGCCGGCCGCGCGGGGTGGTGGACAGGAAGTGCGGCTTGTCGACCACGAGGATCCGTTCGTCCCGGTGCAGGACGTCGACGGCGAAGGGCACCGGGGTCTCCGGCTCCAGGTCCCGGTGGAACCAGACGTAGCCGCCGGGCCGGTAGGGGGTGTCGGCGGTGAGCGGGCCGTCGGTGGTGACGAAGACGCCCGCCTGCAGCATGTCGGCGACCCGCTCGGGGCCGACCGCCCGGCCGTAGCGCTCCAGCAGGTACGCGCCCGCGGTGGGCCACGGCCCGTCCGGCGGCAGCCGGAGCCGGACCGCGTCGATGCCGTCCCGCTGCGGCAGCGGGCTCGCCGGGATGCCTGGCCTGCGTCTCACCGTGCGAACCCTATCGGCCGCACCGGGACGCCCGTACGGCCGTGCGCTCCTCTGGGCGGGCTCCGGCTGCCATGGGAGGATGGCAGGGCGGAAGGCCGATCTCTGGACGGTGCCTGGCATGGACAATCCCGAGCAGGGCACGAGCTCCCCGAACCGCCGGGATCCGGCTGCGGAGGGGCCCGACGGGCACGCCCACGACGGGCTGCTCATGGTGCCGATCGCGACGGCGTTGATCGCCGAGGACGGGCGCATCCTGCACTGGAGCCGCGACGCGGAGACCCTGCTCGGCTACAGCACCGAGGAGGCGATCGGCGAGTTCGCCGCGAACCTGCTGATCACCGACGACCAGCGGGACGACGTGCTGACCCTGTTCGACCACATCGTCAGCGGTCGGGCCTGGTCCGGGGTGTTCCCGGTGAAGCACCGCGAGGGCCACCACGTGAACCTGGAGTTCCGCACCCACCCCATCGCCGGGCCCGACGGGCGGCCGCTCGTCCTCGCGGTGGCCTCGGACGTCACGGCGCTGCGCCGCCTGCAGGCGGACCTCGCCGTGCTGGACGGCTTCTTCACCCAGTCACCGGTCGGCATGGCCGTGTACGACTCGGAGCTGCGCTTCGTCCGGCTGAACAGCGCGCTGGCGAAGATCAACGGTCTGCCGGTCGCCGAGCACCTCGGCCGGCGGGTCACCGAGGTGCTGCCCGGCATCAACGGCCGCGAGGTCGAGGCGGTGATGCGCAAGGTCCTGGACGGCGGGCCGCCGGTGGTCGACTCCCGTTCGCACGGCCGCACCCCGAGCGACCCGACGCACGACCACGCCTGGTCGGCGTCGTACTTCCGGCTGGACGAGCCCGGCGGGCAGGTGCTGGGGGTCAGCTCGACCATCGTCGACGTCACCGAGCGGTACCGGGCCGAGCACGCCGCGGCGATGGCCCGCGAGCGGCTGACGGTGCTCGCCGAGGCCACCGTCTCCATCGGCACCACGCTGGACCTGCGGCAGACCGCGCGGGAGCTCGCCGAGGTGATCGTGCCGCGGCTGGCCGACGCGGTCGGCGTGTTCGCCCTGGAGCACCTCGTCTCCGGCGCCGAGGCGACCGCCGGCGAGGACGGGCTGCGGGTGCGCCGGCTCGCCGTCGCCACCGCCGATCCGGAGCACCCGATCGGCGAGCTGCCGACCGAGGCGGTGTACCGGATCCCGCCGGGATCGGTGTACGAGCAGGCGCTGAGCTCCGGCCGGACGATCGTCGCCCCCAACTGGGACCTGCCGCTGCTCGCCGACGAGGCGCTCACCGAGCGCGTCCGCGACTACCTGGACGACCGGCCGCGGCCGGTGCGGGTCGCACCGCTGGTCGCCCGCGGCACCGTGCTCGGCATGGTGGTGTACTCGCGCAGCCCGGAGCGGGAGGGCTTCGGCCCGGAGGACAGCACCCTCGGCGACGAACTGGCCTCCCGGGCCGCCGTCGCCATCGACAACGCCCGGCTCTACCTGCACCAGCAGCAGACCGCGCAGGCCCGCGAGCAGGCCCTCACCGAGGCCCGCGCCGCACAGGAGCGGCTCGCCCTGGTGAACGCCGCCTCGGCCCGGATCGGCACCACCCTCGACCTCGCGCAGACCGCCCGGGAGCTCGCCGAGACGGCCAGCCCGCGACTCGCCGACACCGTCGTCGTCGAGGTGCTGGACGCCCTGGTTCGCGGCGCCGAGACCGGGGCGCCCGGCCGCGCCGACCGGTCCGCGGTGCTGCGCCGGATGGCCTTCCACACCGTGCCGGGCAGCGGCATGAGCCCGGTCTCCCCGGTCGGCAGCGTGCACCGCTTCCACCCGTCGACGCCGTACGCCTGGGTGCTCGCCCACCGCAGGCCGGTGCTGCTGCCGGAGCTGGACGAGCCGACCCTCAACTGGTTCAACGACGACCCGGAACGGGCCGCGGCCGTCCGCGAGCAGCGGGTCCGCTCGGTCATGGTGGTGCCGCTGATCGCCCGCGGCTCCGCCGTCGGCGTGGCCACCTTCTACCGCAGCGTCACCGAGCGCCCGTACGACCAGGAGGACCTGCGCCTCGCCGGGGAGCTCGCCTCCCGGGCCGCCGTCGCCATCGACAACGCGCTGCTCTACACCCGGGAGCGGGACGCCGCCGAGCAGCGCCAGCGCGCCCTGGAGGCGGCCGGCGCCGCGCAGGCCCGGCTCGCCCTGCTGAACGAGGCGTCCACCCGGATCGGCACCACGCTCGACCTGCAGCGCACCGCGCAGGAGCTGATCGACGTGGTGATCCCGCGGTTCGCCGACTTCGTCACCGTCGACCTGCTGGAGTCGGTGCTGGAGGGCGACGAGCCCGAGCCGGTGCCCCGGGACGGCTCGGTGATGCTGCGGGCCGTCGCAGTCGGCGAGGTCGGCGCGAGCGGCACCATGATCGGCGCGGCCGACCCGGTCGGCGGCGGCTCGCGCTCCGCGCAGCTGTACGCGCAGAGCCTGCGCACCGGCCGGTCGATCCTGGTGCCGCACGTCGACGAGGCGGCGCTGCGCCGGATCGTCGCCCACCCGAACCGGATCGCCCCCAGCCTGGAGGCCGGCGTCCACTCGTACCTGATGGTGCCGCTGCTGGCCCGCGGCACGGTGCTCGGCGGCGTCGAGTTCGTCCGCACCCACAACCCGGAGTCCTTCACGCACGCCGACGTGGCGCTCGCCGAGGAGCTCGCCGCCCGGGCCGCCGTCTGCATCGACAACGCCCGGATCTACCGCCGCGAGCGGGACACCGCGCTCACCCTGCAGCGCAGCCTGCTGCCGCAGGACGTGCACCGCACCCCCGGCCTGGAGATCGCCCACCGCTACCTGCCCAGCAGCGTGATCAGCGAGGTCGGCGGCGACTGGTTCGACGTGGTGCCGCTCAGCGGCGGCCGGGTCGCGCTGATCGTCGGCGACGTGATGGGCCACGGCATCCGGGCCGCCGCCACCATGGGCCAGCTGCGCACCGTCGCCCGGACGCTGATCACCCTGGAGATGGACCCGGCCCGGGTGCTGCGCCGGCTCGACGACGCGGCCGCCGCGATCGGCGAGGGCCAGTTCGCCACCTGCGTCTGCGTGCTCTTCGACCCGGTCGACCGGATCTGCACCGCCGCCACCGCCGGCCACCTGCCACCGGTGATCGCCCGCGCCGACGGCTCCACCGAACTGCTCGAACTGCCGCCCGGCGCGCCGCTCGGCGTCGGCGGCGTGCCCTTCGAGTCGGTGCACACCACGCTCGACGAGGACGCCATCCTCGTCCTCTACACCGACGGCCTGGTCGAACGCCGCGGCCGCGACCTCGACGAGGGCATCGACCTGCTGCGCCGCACCGTCGCCGAGCGCCGCAGCTCGCTGGAGCAGACCTGCGACGCGGTGCTGGCCGCGCTCGGCGCCGCCGCCGGGCAGGACGACATCGCGGTGATCATGGCGCACTCGCGACCGATCGGCAGCGACCGGCTCGCCACCCTCACCCTGGCCGGGGACCGCGCCATGGTCCGGCACGCCCGGCGGTTCGCCCGCGAGACGCTCACCGAATGGGGCCTGAACGGGCTCACCGACATGGTCGAGCTGCTGACCAGCGAACTGATCACCAACGCCCTGGTGCACGCCGGCGCCCCCGTGCAGCTGCGGATGTTCCGCAACCAGGTGCTCACCGTGGAGGTCGCCGACCGGGACCGGCACGAGCCCCGGCTGCGCCGCGCCCGGGCCGAGGACGAGGGCGGCCGCGGCATGCACCTGGTCAACGAGCTGGCGCACCGCTGGGGCGTGCGCGCAACCAAGGACGGCAAGGTCGTCTGGTACGAGCTGGAGCTGCCGCCCGGCGCCGCCCGGGGCGCCGCCTGATCTCACCCGGACGGCGCACGGGCTGCTCCGTCGAGGTGAGGCGGGCGGGTGATCGGGCCGTGTCGGTTCGTACGCGGGCGGTGCGCGCCGCAGGATCGGTGCCGTCCGGCTTCCCGACCAGGAGGACTCATGCGCTCCAGCCTTGCCAGGATCACCACCGCCGCGCTCATCTCCGGCCTCGCCGTCTTCGGCACCGCGGGCGCGGCCGGCGCCCACGGCTCGCTCGCCGTCGGCGGCGACGCCAGCTCCGCCGAGGGCGGGGCCCTCGCGGTCGGCGGCATCGCCGACGAGCTGATCGAGCACGCGCTCGCGGTGGGCGGCGACGCCTCCTCCGCGGAGGGTGCGGCCCTCGCCGTGGGCGGCGACGCCTACGGCTACGGCATCGGCGTCGCGGTCGGCGGGGACTCGTCCTCCTGACCCCGTACGGCCCGACCCCGCAGGACCGGCGACTGCCGGGCGGCTCCCCCCGAGGCCGCCCGGCCGTCGCCGGTCCCGCAGGCGCTACTGCGGGGTGACGTAGGCGCCGGAGATGCCGCCGTCCACCAGGAAGGTGTTGGCGGTCATGAACGAGGAGTCGTCACTGGCCAGGAAGGCCACCGCCGCGGCGATCTCCTCCGGCTCGGCGAACCGGCCGAGCGGGATGTGCACCAGGCGGCGGGCGGCCCGCTCCGGGTCCTTCGCGAACAGCTCCTGCAGCAGCGGGGTGTTCACCGGCCCCGGGCAGAGCGCGTTGATCCGGATGCCCTCCCGGGCGAACTGCACGCCCAGCTCCCGCGACATCGCCAGCACGCCGCCCTTGGAGGCGGAGTAGGAGATCTGCGAGGTCGCCGCGCCCATCACCGCCACGAACGAGGCGGTGTTGATGATCGAGCCCCTGCCCTGCCGCTGCATGTGCGGGATCGCGTACTTGCAGCACAGGTAGACGCTGGTCAGGTTGACGTCCTGGACGCGCTTCCACGCCTCCAGGCCGGTGGTGAGGATGGAGTCGTCGTCCGGCGGGGAGATGCCCGCGTTGTTGAACGCGATGTCCAGGCTGCCGTACTCCTCGACCGCCCGCTCGTACATGGCGCGCACCGCCGCCTCGTCGGTGACGTCGGCCTGCACGAACAGGCCGCCGACCTCGTTCGCCGCCTTGGCGCCGGTCTCCTCGTCGAGGTCCACGCAGACGACCTTGGCGCCCTCGGCGGCGAACCGCCGCGCGGTGGCCAGGCCGATGCCGCTGCCCGCTCCGGTGATGACCGCCACCCGGCCGTCCAGTCGCTTGGTCATGCTGGTCACTCCTCCGTGGAGATGAAGACGTTCTTGGTTTCGGTGAAGGCGCTGAGGGCGTCCGGGCCGAGCTCACGGCCCAGACCGGACTGCTTGAATCCGCCGAACGGCGTCGAGTACCGCACCGAGGAGTGCGAGTTGACGGACAGGTTGCCCGCCTCCACGCCGCGGGCGACCCGCAGCGCGCGGCCCACGTCCCGCGTCCAGATGGAGCCGGACAGGCCGTAGTCGGTGGCGTTGGCGATCCGCAGGGCGTCCTCCTCGCCGCGGAACGGCACCACCGCCACCACCGGGCCGAAGATCTCCTCGGTGAACGCCCGGTCGTCGTGCCGCACCGGCGCCAGCACGGTCGGCGGGTACCAGAATCCCGGCCCCTCCGGCGCACTGCCGCGGAAGGCCGCCTCCGTCACGTAGGAGGCCACCCGCTCCCGGTGCACAGCCGAGATCAGCGGGCCCATCTCGGTCTTCTCGTCCGCCGGGTCGCCGACCCGCACCCCGCGGACGGCCGGCTCCAGCAGCGCCATGAAGTCCTCGAAGACCGACTCCTCGACCAGGATCCGGGAGCGTGCGCAGCAGTCCTGGCCGGCGTTGTCGAAGACCGCGTAGGGCGCGGTGGCGGCGGCCTTCGCCAGGTCGGCGTCGGCGAAGACGATGTTGGCGCTCTTGCCGCCGAGTTCCAGGGTCACCGGCTTCACCTGCGCGGCGCAGCCCGCCATGATCTCCTTGCCGACCCGGGTCGAGCCGGTGAAGACCACCTTGCGGACGTCCGGGTGGGTCACGAAGCGCTGCCCGACCACCGGCCCGCGGCCCGGCAGGATCTCCAGCACGCCCTCCGGCAGGCCCGCCCGCAGGGCGAGTTCACCCAGGCGCAGGGCGGTCAGCGGGGTGAGCTCGGCCGGCTTCAGCACGACGGTGTTGCCCGCGGCGAGGGCCGGGGCGAAGCCCCAGGCGGCGATCGGCATCGGGAAGTTCCACGGCACGATGATGCCGACGACGCCGAGCGGCTCCTGGAAGGTCACGTCGATGCCGCCGGCCACCGGGATCTGCCGGCCGAACAGCCGTTCCGGGGCCGCGGCGTAGTACTCGATCACGTCGCGGGCGTTGCCCGCCTCCCAGCGGGCGTTGCCGACGGTGTGGCCGGCGTTGGCGACCTCCAGGGCGGCGAGGTGCTCGCGGACGGCGTCGACGGCCGCGGCGAACGCCCGCAGCAGCCGGGCACGGTCCGCCGGGGCGACCCGGCGCCACTGCTCGAACGCGGCCCGGGCCCGGGCGATCGCGGCGTCCGTCTCCGCGAGGCCCGCCAGGTCGACGGTGGCGATCACCTCCTCGGTCGCCGGGTTGACCACCTCGTAGCGGTCGGGGTCGGTCATCAGGTGCTCCTTGTCGGGTGGAGAAGCGACGCGGGCCGCGGCCGGGCCGGCGTTCATCCGCGGGCGGCCCGGGTCAGGGCCTCGAAGAGGCGGAGGTCGTCGGGGTCGGTCTCGGGGTGCCACTGGACGCCCAGGACGAAGCGGTGGTCCGGGAGTTCGACGGCCTCCACGGTCTCGTCCGCGCTCCAGGCGGTGGGCTGCAGGCCGGTGCCGAGGCGGGCGACGGCCTGGTGGTGGTAGCAGTTGACCTTGGTGTGCTCGCCGAGGATGCCGGCCAGCCTGCTGCCCGGCCGGATCCGCACCGGCTGCTGCACGAACACCGCCGGGACCTGCTGGTGGCTGCCGTCGGGCAGGTGCTGCAGCAGGCTGCCGCCGAGCGCCACGTTGAGCAGTTGCAGGCCTCGGCAGACGCCGAGCAGCGGCAGGTCGTGCGCCAGGGCGGCCGCCAGCACCTCGGACTCCCAGTCGTCGCGGGCCCGGTGGGGCTCCCCCGTGCGCGGGTCCGCGGCGGCGCCGTACCGGGCCGGGTCGATGTCGGCGCCGCCGGCGAGGACGACGCCGTCGAGCGCCTCGATCAGCCGGCCGACGCCGCCCGGCTGCGGGGGCAGCAGGACGGGCGTGCCGCCCGCCCGGGAGACCGCGTCGACGTAGGTCTGCGGGACGAGCGAGGCCGTCTGCCGCCAGACCGACCAGGCGGCCTCGTCCTGGTAGCTGGTGATGCCGATGAGCGGGCGGTGGTGCACGGGGCTCACAGCCGCTCGAATCCGCGGCGCCGCTCCCAGTCGGTCACCGCCCGGTCGTAGGCGGCGAGTTCGACCCGGCCGGCGTGCGCGTAGTGCCGGACGACGTCCTTGCCGAAGGCCTCGGTGGCGGCCTCGCTCGCCTCGAAGGCGTCCACCGCCTCGCGCAGGGTGGCGGGCACCCGGGGCGCGTCGGAGGCGTAGGCGTTGCCGGTGAACTCCGGTTCGAGTTCGAGCTGGTGCTCGATGCCGTGCAGCCCGGCGGCGATCAGCGCGGCGACCGCGAGGTAGGGGTTGACGTCGCCGCCGGGGACGCGGTTCTCGAAGCGCAGCGACGGGCCGTGGCCGACCACCCGCAGCGCGCAGGTGCGGTTGTCCCGGCCCCAGGCGACCGCGGTCGGCGCGAAGCTGCCGGGCACGAACCGCTTGTAGGAGTTGATCGTCGGGGCGAGCAGCAGCGCGAACTCCCGCAGGCAGGCGAGCTGCCCGGCGAGGAAGTGCTCCATGGTGCGGGAGAAGCCGTACGGGCCGTCGCCCGCCATCACCGGGGCGCCGGCGGCATCGCGCAGGCTCAGGTGGATGTGGCAGGAGTTGCCCTCGCGCTCGTCGTACTTGGCCATGAAGGTGAGGCTGCAGCCCTCCTGGGCGGCGATCTCCTTGGCGCCGGTCTTGTAGACCGCGTGGTTGTCGCAGGTGGTGAGGGCCTCGGCGTACTTGAAGGCGATCTCGTGCTGGCCGAGGTTGCACTCGCCCTTGGCGGACTCCACGGTGAGGCCGGCGCCGGACATCCCGTTGCGCAGCCGCCGCAGCAGCGGCTCGACCCGGGAGGTGCCGAGCACGGAGTAGTCGACGTTGTACTGGTTGGCCGGGGTGAGGCCGTGGTACGCGCGGTCCCAGGCCTGCTCGTAGGTGTCGCGGAAGACGATGAACTCCAGCTCGGTGCCGGCGTACGCCTGCCAGCCGTAGCCGGCCAGGCGCTCCAGCTGGCGGCGCAGGACCTGTCGCGGCGAGACGGTGACCGGGCGGCCGTCGTGGTGGTGGACGTCGCACTGGACCATCGCGGTGGCCGGGTGCCAGGGCACCATCCGCAGGGTGGCGAGGTCCGGGGTGAGGACGAGGTCGCCGTAGCCGCTCTCCCAGGAGGAGATGGCGTAGCCGTCCACGGTGTTCATGTCGGTGTCGACGGCGAGCAGGTAGCCGCAGCCCTCGGCGGCGCCGGGGACGACGTCGGAGAGGAAGTACTCGGCGGCGAGGCGCTTGCCCTGCAGGCGGCCCTGCATGTCGGTCATGGCGAGGACGACCGTGTCCACGGCGCCGTCGGCGACCAGCTCGCGCAGCCGGTCGAGGGTGAGCCTGGGGCTGCTCATCGGATCTCCAGTTCGGCTTCGAGGGCGGCGAGTTCCTCGGGCGTGCCGTGGACCTTGGGGCCGGTGAACCAGTGCCTGGCGGAGACCAGCCACCACAGGCCGGCGAAGCCGAGGACGACGGCGACCGCGACGGGTGTGTAGTTGAAGCTGACGGCGGTGACGGGGCTGACGGTGGGCAGCATGAACAGCACGGTGATCACGGCCGTCCAGCCGACCGCGACGGTCCCGATGATCCTGCTCCAGCGGCCCAGATGCCAGGGGCCGCGCTGGAAGGCGTCACCCTGGCGCAGTCTGAGGAATGTCGGGATGACGTACGAGATGTACAGGCCGATCACCGAGATGGAGGTGACCGCGGTGTAGGCGGTGGAGTTCCACAGCGCGGGCAGGCCGAGCAGCAGGGCGCCGCCGGTGGCGAGCCAGACCGCGTTGGTGGGGGTGTGGGTGCGCGGCGAGATCCGGTGCCAGAGGGCGGAGCCGGGCAGCGCGCCGTCCCGGGAGAAGGCGTAGATCATCCGGGAGTTGGCGGTGACGGAGGCCATGCCGCAGAAGAACTGGGCGCCGATCACGATGAGCAGCAGCAGCTTGGCGCCGGTGGTGCCGATCGCGTCGATGAAGATCTGTGCGGGCGGCACTCCGGTCGGGCCGTCGAGGGCGCCCTGGTAGTCCTGGATGGCGAAGGTGATGCCGAGCAGCAGCACCCAGCCGGCGACCAGCGAGACGGTGATCGCGTTGACGATGCCGCGCGGGCCGGAGCGGGCCGCGTCGTGGGTCTCCTCGGTCATGTGCGCGGAGGCGTCGTACCCGGTGAGGGTGTACTGGGCGAGCAGCAGGCCGAGCATGGCGACGTAGAACTGGCTGTGGAAGCCGGTGTTGTTGACGAACTCGGTGAAGACGAAGGACGCCGAGGCGTGCTTGGACGGCAGGATCGCGAGCGCGCCGACGATCACGGTGACGCCGACCAGGTGCCACCAGACGGAGACGTCGTTGAGGCGGGCGACCAGCTTCACGCCGAGGGTGTTGAGCAGGCCGTGCAGCAGCAGGATCACCGCGAAGATCTCCACGGTGTGCGCCGGGGTGGCCGCGAAGTCGAACTGCAGGGCGAGGAAGGCGTTGGTGAAGAACGCGGCGCCGTAGTCGACGCCCGCGGTCACGGCGACCTGGCCGAGGAAGTTGAACCAGCCGGTGAACCAGGACCAGGCGGCGCCGCGGCTGCGGGCCAGCTTGGCCGACCAGTAGTAGAGGCCGCCCGCGGTCGGGTAGCTGGAGCAGATCTCGGCCATCGCCAGGCCCACGCAGAGGGTGAGCAGGCCGACCAGCGGCCAGCCCCAGACGATCATCGCCGGGCCGCCGGTGTTCATGCCCATGCCGTACAGGGTCAGGCAGCCGGAGAGGATCGAGACGATCGAGAAGGAGACGGCGAAGTTGGAGAAGCCGGACATCGAGCGGGTGAGCTCCTGGGCGTAGCCCAGCTCGTGGAGCCGCTGTTCGTCGGCCGAAACCGGCGGGGTCGCCGCCGGAAACACGGGTGCGGGAGTGTGCTGTGCTGCCTGGTCGGGTGTGGGGTCGGCGGACATGGGCACCCCTGGGGAGTGAGGCGGGCCTGGACACGCGCAGCCACGGCGGTGTGGGTGCGCCCTCCGAACGTTCAATGGCCCGGAACCAGACCATTGGATGGGCAGCATCGTTCACCCTGGGTTCGGGGCACGTCAAGAGGGGCGCGGCGAAGGACCCGGCCGACCGGGGCCGGACGCCGGGGCTGGGTACGATGCCCGCGTGGACGAGGCAGGGATCGACTGGCAGGCGGGGGCGATCTTCCGGCCCGTCCGGACGGGCAACGCCTTCGAGGAGACCGTCGAACGGCTGCTGCAGGCCATCAAGCTCGGCGTCTTCGGCCACGGCGACCGGCTGCCCGCCGAACGCGAGCTCGCCGCCCGGCTCGGCATCGGCCGCGAGACCCTGCGCGAGGCGATCCGCTCGCTGCAGCAGGCCGGTGCGGTGGAGTCCCGCCGCGGCCGCTACGGCGGCACCTTCGTCACCTACCGGATGCCGCCGCCGGACGTCGCCGACCTGCGCCGCGCCGCCAGCGACCTCGGCGAGGAGCTGGAGGACGCGCTGACCTACCGGCTCGTCCTGGAGGCCGGCGCGGCCGAGACGGCGGCCCGCCGCGACCTCACCGCCGAGCAGCGCGCCTACCTGCGGCGGCGGCTCACCGACCTGGAGCAGGCCCCGCCGGAGGAGTACCGGCGGCTCGACTCCCGCTTCCACCTGGCGATCGCCGAACTCACCGGCTCCCGCTCCCTCGCCACCGCGATCGCCGAGGCCCGCATGCGGCTCAACGACCTGCTGAACGCGATCCCGATCCTGGACCGCAACATCGACCACGCCGCCCACCAGCACCGCGGCATGGTCGACGCGATCCTCGCGGGCGACGCCGACACCGCCCGCCGCGCCACCGAGGAGCACCTGGCCGCCACGGCCGCCCTGCTCCGCGGCTTCCTGGGCTGACGGGCACCGGCACGGGACGGGACAGGACGGACGACGATCACGAGGAGGGTGGGGACGGTGGCGGACACGTGGCCGGCGACAGGCCTGACGGAGTACCGGGACATCGGGGCCCGCGCAGCGGCGGTCTTCGACACGGCGGCCAGGCTGCCCGGGCAGGTGTTCGCGGCGCCGCCGGGCGAGGTGCTGTTCTGCGAGTTCGACGCGGTGCTGACGGAGGAGTTCTGGCCGGCGCTGCGCGACATGGCCCGGTGGCACGGTGACGACCGGGTGGATCTGCTGGTCCTCGAACAGGACGGCGGCCTCCCCGGGTGCGGCCGGTACCCGGCGGTGTCGCTGCCGGTCGGGGCCTGCGCGGAGGACTACTGGGCGGCGATCGGCTTCGATCCGGCGGACGGCGACGCCCTGGGGTCGATCGCGATTTCGGCGGACGTCGTCGCCGTGACCGGCCCGTCGGGGCGATGGGGGTGCTGGGGCGAGCGGGATCCCGAGGTCGCGGTCTTCCGCGGTTTCCCGTCTCCGGCCGTCCGGGACGCGTGGCGTGCCGAGCACGGGCCGTTCCTGGAGGTGTCGGGGGCACTGGCCTCGTACCTCCCTCCGACGTTCGGACGATCCGGCGTGCCGCAGTGGTACGCCGCCGAGCTGACCGCCCGTTACGGACGCTGAAGCCCCCGCCGGACGGATCCGGCGGGGGCTGCGGGGCCGGCGGGGCCGGGGTCAGCGGTAGGCGGGGATGCCGGTGAGGGCCTGGCCGATGACGAGGGTGTGGATCTCGCTGGTGCCCTCGTAGGTGAGGACGGACTCCAGGTTGTTGGCGTGGCGCAGCGGCGAGTAGTCCAGCGAGATGCCGTTGGCGCCGAGGATCGTGCGGCACTCGCGGGCGATGGCGATCGCCTCGCGGACGTTGTTGAGCTTGCCGACGCTGACCTGCTCGGGGCGGATCCGGCCCTGCTCCTTGAGGCGGCCGAGGTGGATCGCGAGCAGGGCGGCGTTGTTCACCGAGACCGCCATGTCGGCGAGCTTCTGCTGGGTCAGCTGGAAGCCGCTGATCGGTCGGTCGAACTGGATCCGGTCGCCGCCGTAGGCGAGGGCGGTCTGCAGGCAGTCGCGGGCGGCGCCGACCGCGCCGAACAGGATGCCGAACCGCGCCTCGTTCAGGCAGGACAGCGGTGCACCGAGCCCGCGGGCCTCCGGCAGCTGCGCGGAGGCGGGCAGCCGGACGTCGGCGAAGCTGAGCTCGGCGGTGGTGGAGGCGCGCAGCGACAGCTTCTGCTTGATCTCGCGGGCCTCGAAGCCGGGGGTGCCGCGCGGGACGAGGAAGCCGCGGACGCCCTCCTCGGTGGCGGCCCAGACGGTGGCGATGTCGGCGATCGCGCCGTTGGTGATCCACATCTTGGCGCCGTTGAGGATCCAGTCGCCGCCGTCGCGGACGGCCTTGGTGCGCATGCCGGCCGGGTTGGAGCCGAAGTCCGGCTCGGTGAGGCCGAAGCAGCCGATCGCCTCGCCGGCGGCCATCCGCGGCAGCCACTCCTGCTTCTGCTCCTCCGAGCCGTACCGGTGGATCGAGTACATCGCGAGCGAGCCCTGCACCGAGACGAAGCTGCGGAAGCCGGAGTCGGCGGCCTCCAGCTCCAGGCAGGCGAGGCCGTAGGCGACGGCCTGCGTGCCGGCGCAGCCGTAGCCCTCCAGGTGCATGCCGAGGACGCCGAGCTTGCCGAGCTCGGGGGCGATCTCCCGCGGGAAGTGCGCGTTCTCGAACCACTCGGGCAGGTTCGGGCGGACGTGGTCGGCGAGGAAGCGGGCCACGGTCGCCTGGATCTCCCGCTCCTCGTCGGTGAGCAGCGAGGGGATGTCGAGCAGGTCCAGCGGGTCCTTCATCGGGCCGGTCACGGGAGGTCTCCGTTCGTGGGGTGGTCCGCGGGGTTGTTCGCGGGGTTGTTCGCAGGGTTGTTCGCAGGCCGGTGGGGTGCGTCGAGCCAGGCGAGGAGTTCGTCGGTGTGCTCGCCGAGCCGTGGCGGGGCCAGGCGGTAGGCGGGCGGGGTGCGGGAGAGGCCGATCGGGTTGGCGACCAGGCCCTGGTCGGTGCGGGGCGAGAGTCCGAGGCGTTCGGCGAGGCCGAAGGCGCCGGCGAGGTCGTTGACCGGTCCGCAGGGGACGCCGAGCGGGGTGAGGTGCTCGAACCAGGCGGCGGCGGTGCGTTCGCGCAGCCGGCCGCCGAGCTCCACGGCGAGGTCCTCGACGTGCGCCACCCGGTCGGCGTTGGTGGTGAAGCGCGGGTCGTCGGCGAGGTCGGGGGCGTCCAGGCCGCGGCAGAGGGCGCCGAACTGGCGGTCGTTGCCGACCGCGACCACCAGCGGCCGGTCGGCGGCGCGGAAGACCTCGTACGGGGCGATGGAGGGGTGCCGGTTGCCGAGGATGCCGGGCACGGCGCCGGCCAGGGTGTAGCCGGCGGACTGGTTGACCAGGCTGGAGAGCAGCGTGGAGAGCAGGTTGACCTCGACGAGCTGGCCGCGGCCGGTGGTGTCGCGTTCGCGCAGGGCGGCCATGATGCCGAAGGCGGCGTGCAGTCCGGTGAGCACGTCGACCAGGGCCACCCCGGCCTTGACCGGCTGTCCGGGGCCCGGGCCGGTGACGCTCATCAGGCCGCCGACCGCCTGGATCAGCAGGTCGTAGCCGGGCAGTGCGGCGCCCTCGCCGGTGCCGAAGCCGGTGATCGAGCAGTACACGGCGCGCGGGTTGGCGGCGGCGACGTCCTCGTACGCGAGGCCGTGCTTGGCCATCGTGCCGGGGCGGAAGTTCTCCACCACCACGTCGGCGCGCCGGACGAGTTCGATGGCGCGGCGGCGGTCGTCCTCCTCGCGGAGGTCGAGGGTGAGCGAGCGCTTGTTGCGGTTGACCGAGAGGTAGTAGGTGGCCTGGCCGTCGGGCGCGTAGGGCGGCCCCCAGGCCCGGGTGTCGTCGCCGCCGTCCGGGCGCTCGACCTTGACCACGTCCGCGCCGAGGTCCGCGAGGAGCATCGTGGCGTACGGGGCGGCGAGCACCCGGCCGAAGTCCGCGACCAGCACTCCGGCGAGCGGCGCGCACGCAACCGCTGCTCCGGCGATCGATTCGGTCGGTTCCATCCCCATCGACACCTCCTTCGTTCGGCGTGGCACACATTCTGTGCACCCGAACCGCGGTTTGGCAGGCGACGAAATGGAGTGTCGCCAGGGGCGCCGGCTGGACGTTCCGTCCAGGTCCCCGCCGGCGCGGCGGCCGGGTGCGGGCGGTTCCGCCCGGTTCGAGGCGTCAGGCGGCGGGCGGGGCGGTCGACAGGTCCTCGACGACCTCGGCGCCCGGCAGGTGGGCCAGCAGCGCGCCCGGGGCGATCAGCAGCTTGCCGGCCCGGTCGCCGCCGCCGAGCACGATCTCGGTGCGGCCGAGCACCGGCGCGTCGACGTAGACCGGCATCCCGGGCGGCAGCGCCACCGGGGTCACCCCGCCGACCTGCATGCCGGTCAGCGCCACCGTCTCCTCGGCGCTCGCGAAGGAGACCCGGCGGGCGCCGAGCAGCCGCTTCACCGCCCGGTTGACGTCGAGCCGGCGGGTCGCCTGCACCAGGCAGGCGGCGTAGCGGCGCGGCTCGGTCTTGCCGACCACCAGGATGCAGTTGACCGAGTCCTCGAGCGTGTGGCCGTACTCCTCGCAGAACTGCGCGGTGTCGGCGAACGAGGGGTCGATCTCCAGCCAGGTGTACGGCACCGCCCAGCCGTCCAGAACGGCGCGGACGGACCCGGCGATACTCTGCGTGCTCTCCATGTGCCCCGAAGCTACCAGCCGGTCGCCGCCGTCCGGCAGAACGGTGGCGACACGGCCGCCACGGGCGCCGCGCGGCGGTTCGGTCCGCCGCGGCGAGCAGTCCGGCCGGGAGGCCGAGCGCGGCGAGCAGGACGAGGACGAGCTCCTCGGCGTGCGGGTCGGACTCGGCGCCGAGCACGGCCGCCAGCGCCTCGTGGTCGGCCCCCAGGCCGTGGGCGGCGGCCCGGTCCGCGGCGGTGGCGGCGGTCTCGGCCGGGTCGCCGAGCCGGTCCTGCGGGCAGTCGTGGTCGAGGGCGGCCTCCGGCGAATCCCGTGCCCGCACAGGAGGAGCTGTCTTCAAGGGCACTCGGGTGGTCGGTTCAGGGGCGCGTGGGGGCAGCGCCCCTACGAGGCATCCGTACGCATTGACGACACGCATCGGCGCCCGGCGGCGCCGACAGGGCGGTGCCCGGCAACCGGGGCGTGGTCAGGGCTACGGCGAGACCGGCGCGGCGGGCGACTGCGGGGCCGAGGAGGCGCCCCCGGCGGACTTGCTGGACGAGCCCGCGCCGGCCGAGGAGTAACTACTCCCGCCCTTCGAGGCGGGCGCCGAGCTGGGCGGCGCCGACGGCGAGCCGGACTCGGAGCCGGACGGGCCGGAGCTCGGCGGGATCGAGGGCGGCGTGGAGGTCGACGGCGAGCCGGAGGACGGGGAGCCGCTCGACGGGGAGCCGGAGGAGCCGGAGGAGCCCGAGGAGCCCGAGGTGGACGGGGAGCCGGAGGACGAGGACGTCGTCGGCGGCATCGTCACGTTCGTGGTGTCGTTGTGGCCCGTCCCGCCGGTCGGCCGGCCGAACGCGGTGCCGTTCGGGTCCACCAGGACGACCGTCTGGATCGGCTGCGGCGCGGGCGTCACGGTGACCACCTGGTGGCCGTTGAAGCCCGCCCAGGGCTGCCCGTTGTAGCTGGCGGGGGCACCCGGGTCGACCGGCGGCGTCAGCGGGTTGCCGCAGGCGCAGCGGACCCGCGGCACGCCCTGGTTGTCGATCAGCACGGCGGTGCCGGTCTGCAGCACCGCCTGGTAGGCGGTGGCCTGGCCGTTGCTGTAGCCGTGGTTGGTGACGCGGGTGTCGGCGCGCAGCACCACCGGGGTGAGGCCCTTGAGGTAGCCGTCGATCTGGTTCGGCTCGATGCCCTCGACGCCGGCCCAGGCCTTGGCCTTGTCCGGGTTGGCGGCGAGGTAGGCGCTGAGCTTGGGCACGTCGCAGCTGGCGACGTTCATGGTGCCGCCGTAGAGGCCGACGTCGCCGCCGCTGCGGTTGCCGCCGGTCGGCGGCGCGACGGTCGCACCGGCGGTCGGGGCGGCGTTCTGTCCGGCGACGGAGTCGGTGAACGGGGCCTGCCCGGCGGAGCCGGCCGGCTGCAGGGCGACGGGCTGGGCCGCCGCGGTGGAGCCGGAGCCCCCGGAGAGCACCAGGCCGAGGACGACGCCGAGCACCACGGCGGCGATGCCCGCGGGCAGCACCGTCCGGGGGTTGCGCCACCACGGCGGGCGCCCGCGCCCGCCCCCGCCGGCCCCCCCCCCCCCCCCCCCCCCCCCCCCCCCCCCCCCCCCCCCCCCG
>NZ_BAAALD010000104.1:0-26271 GCF_039528095.1 Kitasatospora arboriphila | reverse complement strand
GGGCACCAGGCAGCACAGGGTGCCGAGCAGGGCGGCCGCGGCGGTGGAGGCGGCGGTCAGGGCGCGGCGGGCCCGGGCCGGCAGCGTGTCGGCGAGCGCCAGGCGGGCGAGGGCGCCGCCGGTGAGCGCGATCAGCCCGAGCGAGGCGGCGAGGAAGCGCCACCCGGGCAGGGTGCCGTCGGCGCCGTCGCCGGAGAAGTGCACGGCGAGCGGCTCGGGCAGCTGGGGCCGCAGCCGGGCGTACACCAGCAGGACGGCCGCGGCTGCGGCCGCGGTCGGCAGGACGGTGACGGTGACCGCGGCACGGGACGGCCGGGGCGGCAGGGACGGCAGGGACGGCAGGGACGGTCGGGTTAACGGCAGTGCGGGCACGGGGATCCCTCCGGACGCGGACGATCGCGGATTGTTCGCACCATGCTAGAACATTCTCGGCACGGTGACGGAACGATCCGCGATCGTCGCTGCGAGCCTCCGGTGCCTCCGCCCGGGAACGGCCCCCGGGCCGCCCGGGCCCGCCGTCAGGCGGCCGTGAGCGGCAGCAGGTCGGCGTGGTGGCGGCGGGTGACCTCGGGGTGCGCCCGCAGGTAGCCCTTCAGCTCGTTCCGGCCGAACTCGGCGAACAGCGGGTTCGCCGGGTCCTGGGTGGCACCGGGCGCGTGGTGGGCCTGCGGGAACTCGAGCGGCTCGATGTGCGCGTCCAGCCGCGGGTTGTAGAAGAACGGCACCGAGAACCGCTCGCGGGCGCCGGGCGGGCTGACCACCCGGTGGCTGGTGGCCTTCAGGTAGCCGTCGGTGGCGACCTCCAGCAGCTCGCCGAGGTTGACCACGAAGGCGCCCTCCATCGGCGGCACCTCCAGGAAGGAGCCGTCGGAGCGCTCCACCTGCAGGCCGCCGACGGTGTCCTGCAGCAGCAGGGTGATGAAGCCGTAGTCCTTGTGCGAGCCGACGCCCTGCCCGGCGCCGTCCGGTGCCGTCCCGGGGTAGCGGACCAGCTTCAGCCGCAGGTGCGGGTGGCCGGCGAAGGCGTCGTCGTAGAAGTCCGGCCGGGCGCCGATCGCGGTGAGCAGTTCGTGCAGCAGCCTGCGGGCGACGCCGCCGAGCCGGTCGATCCAGTGCAGCGAGGCCTCGCGCAGCTCGGGCAGCGCGTCGGGCCACTGGTTGGGGCCCTCCAGCCACCAGTACGGCGGCTCGCCGGAGCCGGGCACGTGCGGGGGCAGTTCGGCGCCGATGTCGAGCTGGTCGCGCCAGTCCCGGCTGCCGCCGGTCCGCTCGTCACCGGTCCGGGTGTAGCCGCGGAAGTGCGGGGAGTTCAGGTTGCTCACGGCCAGCCGGTCGGCCTCGGGGAGGCCGAAGAAGGCGTGCATCGCGTCGGTGAGCGCGGCGGTCTCGGCCGGGGTCACGCCGTGGCCGACGAGCTGGAAGAAGCCGACGTCGGTGGCGGCGGAGCGGAGTGCCGCGTGCAGCCGCGCGCGGTCCTGGGCGCTGCCGTCGGCCAGCGAGAGGTCGATGACCGGGAGGTTCTCGGCGCGGTCGTCGAGGGGTCCGGTGGAACCGGTGGGACGGGACTGCTGGGTCATGGGTGACATCACCTGGGTGTCGAATGCCCCGGCGGGCCCGGCGGTCGCCGGGGACGCTGCCGCTGCCGCGCCGGGTGTGGCCGGTGCAGCGGGGCCGGGGGAGGGTGTGTGCCCGAAGGGCGGAGGACGAGCGGGATCAGCCGGAGCGTCGACAGGACATGCTCGTGACGCGGAGCAGGTCCACGTGGCGACGGCTGACGAGAAGGATCACGCCACCAGCGTAACGGACCGCGACCCGGTGGTGGCCGGGCCCTCGCCCGGCACTCCCGCCGCCCGGGGCGGGGGCTCACCCGGCGAGTGCGCGGGCCGCCCGTTCCCTCAGCTCGTTCTTTCTCACCTTGCCGCTGACCGTCATCGGGAAGCCCTCGACCACGTGCACGTGGCGGGGGGTCTTGTAGTGCGCGAGCCGGCCGCGGCAGAACTCGGCCACCTCCTCGGCCCCGAGCGTGCCGTCCGGGTCGCGCAGCACCACGAAGGCGCAGACCTCCTCGCCGTAGCGCTCGTCGGGCACGCCGACCACCTGGACGTCGGCGATCGCCGGGTGGGTGTGCAGGAACTCCTCGATCTCGCGCGGGTACACGTTCTCGCCGCCGCGGATGATCATGTCCTTGATCCGGCCGACGACCGCCAGGTAGCCGTCCTCGTGCATCACCGCGAGGTCGCCGGTGTGCATCCAGCCCCCGTCGTCGATCGCCTCGGCGGTGCGCTCCGGCTCGTTCCAGTACCCGATCATCACCGAGTAGCCGCGGGTGCACAGCTCGCCGGGCTCGCCGCGGCCGACCGTCCGCCCGGTCTCCGGCTCGACGACCTTCACCTCCAGGTGCGGCAGCACCCGGCCGACCGTGCCGGTGCGGTGCTCCAGGTCGTCGTCGCGGCGGGTCTGGGTGGAGACCGGCGAGGTCTCGGTCATCCCGTACGCGATGGCCACCTCGGCCATGTGCATCTCGGTCTGGACCCGCTTCATCACCTCCACCGGGCAGGGCGAGCCGGCCATGATGCCGGTGCGCAGCGAGGTGAGGTCGTAGGTCGCGAAGTCGGCGAGACCCAGCTCGGCGATGAACATCGTCGGCACGCCGTAGAGCGAGGTCGCCCGCTCGGCCTGGACCGCGTGCAGGGTGGCGGCCGGGTCGAAGCCCTGGCCGGGGATCACCACGCAGGCGCCGTGGCTGAGCGCCGCGAGGTTGCCCATCACCATGCCGAAGCAGTGGTAGAAGGGCACCGGCAGGCAGATCCGGTCCTGCTCGGTGTACCCGACCAGCTCGCCCACCCAGAAGCCGTTGTTGAGGATGTTGCGGTGCGAGAGGGTGGCGCCCTTCGGGAAACCGGTGGTGCCCGAGGTGTACTGGATGTTGATCGGGTCGTCCGGCGCCAGGTCGGCGGGGAACCCCCCGTCCCCGTCGAGCTCCAGGAACTCCGGGTCGCCGATCCACAGCGTCTCCCGCAGGCCCGGGCACTCCTCGCGGACCTCGGCCACCATCGCCCGGTAGTCGCTGGTGCGGTACTCGGGCTGGGCGACCAGCAGGCCCACCCCGGACTGGTTCAGCGCGTACGCCAACTCGTGCGTCCGGTAGGCCGGGTTGATGTTCACCAGGATCGCGCCGAGCCGGGCGGTGGCGTACTGCACCAGCACCCACTCCGGGCAGTTGAGCGCCCAGATGCCGACCCGGTCGCCGCGGCCGACCCCGCGCGCCCGCAGGCCGCGGGCCACCCGGTCGACGTCCCGGCCGAGTTCGGCGTACGTCCAGCGGCGGCCGCTCGGCACGTCCACCAGCGCCTCGCGCTCCGGGTGGGCGGCGACCGCCCGGTCCAGGCACTGCCCGATCGTCTCGTCCAGCAGCGGCACGTCGGTGCGGCCGTGCGTGTGGGACGCCTGTGCGGTCACCGTTGACCTCCTGGGCCGGTCGCGGCCGGGGGGGACCGGCCGGGACCAAGGCTTGCCACCGGACGCCGCCGCGTCAAGAGCACCCGGCCCGGCGCGCCGCCGGCCGCCCCCGGGGGGAGTCGCGGGGAGGACCGGCGAGCGCTGTCACGGAGTTGTGACGAAAGCGGGAAGAAAACCGGTTCGTGGCGGGCGATGGTTCGCCTAGGGTCGATCCCATGGCGCGTCACAACTCCATCGGTTACCGCAAGAAGGTCCTTCTGGCTGCTCGTCTGGTCGGCGCGAGCGCCCTGGGCGGCGTCCTCGTCGCGGGCCTGGCCCTGCCCGCCGTGGGGGCCGCCGGGCTCGGCGCGCAGTCTGCGGTGGAGGACTTCGACAGCCTGCCGGACGACTTCAGGACGCCGCCGCTCTCGCAGGCGTCGACCGTCTACGACGCGGCCGGCGGCACGATCGCCACCATCTACAGCCGGGACCGCACGGTCGTCGACGCCGACGCCATGTCGCCGCTGGTCAAGACCGCCCTGGTGGACATCGAGGACAGCCGCTACTACCAGCACGGCGCCGTCGACCTGAAGGGCGTGCTGCGCGCGCTCAACTCCAACGCCGCCTCCGGCACCACCGCGCAGGGCGCGTCCACCCTCACCCAGCAGTACGTCAAGAACGTCTTCGTCGACCAGGCGGGCGACGACGTGCAGAAGGTCCAGGAGGCGCAGCGGCAGACCCTGGACCGCAAGATCCGCGAGCTCAAGTACGCCATCAAGGTCGAGGAGACCCTGACCAAGGACCAGATCCTCGCCAACTACCTCAACATCACCTTCTTCGGCGAGAAGGCGTACGGCATAGAGACCGCCGCCCAGCGGTACTTCAGCGTGCACGCCAAGGACCTGTCGCTCCCTCAGGCGGCCCTGCTGGCCGGCCTGGTGCAGTCGCCGTCCGCCTACGACCCGATCGTCAACCCGGCCGCGGCCAAGACCCGGCGCGACACCGTGCTGCGCCGGATGGCCGAGCTCGGGCACATCACCGCGGCGCAGGCGGCGGAGGCGATCGCCACCCCGGTGGAGCTGAAGGTGACCCGGGCCCACCAGGGCTGCATCACCGCGGGGACGGGCGAGGGCTTCTTCTGCGACTACGTGCAGCGGGTGGTGCTCTCCGACCCGGCCTTCGGCAAGACCCCGGAGGAGCGGAAGGCGCTGTGGAAGCGCGGCGGCCTCCAGATCCGCACCACCCTCGACCCCAAGGCGCAGAAGGCGGTGCAGCAGGCCGTCACCGCGCACGCCGCGCCGTCCGACCGGCCGGCCGCGGTGATGTCGGTCGTCCAGCCGGGCACCGGCAAGGTGCTGGCGATGGCGCAGAGCCGCCCGTACGGGCTCGGCAAGGACCAGACCACGATCAACCTGAACGTGCCGAAGAAGATGGGCGGCGGCCTCGGCTTCCCGACCGGCTCCACCTTCAAGCCGATCGTGGCGGCGGCGGCGCTGGAGAACGGCATCCCGGTCAGCCGCACCTACACCTCGGGCTACAGCATGCCGTGGCCGGCGATGCAGGACTGCTCGGGCGGCCGCTTCCCGGAGAGCGGCGAGGTGCACAACGACAGCCGCGACCTGATCGGCAGCTTCGCCATGCCGGCCGCGATGAAGCAGTCGGTCAACACCTACTTCGCCAACCTGGAGGCCGAGACCGGCCTGTGCGAGGTGTCGAAGACGGCCGCCAAGCTGGGCATCACCCAGCAGGCCGGCGGCGAGAAGCTCAGCGTGGTGCCGTCGATGACCCTCGGCAGCAACGACCTGACGCCGCTGGAGATGGCGGGCGTGTACGCGGCGTTCGCCGCCCACGGCACCTACTGCGCGCCGACCGCGATCACCTCGGTGACCGGCCCGGACGGCAAGTCCCTCGCGGTGCCGAAGGCCTCCTGCACCGAGGCGCTGTCGCAGACCACCGCGGACACCGTCACCGCGATGCTCCGCGGCGTGGTCGAGGACGGCGGCACCGGCCACACCGCGGGCCTGTCCGACCGGGAGACGGCCGGCAAGACCGGTACCACCAACGAGGGCCGGCAGGTCTGGTTCGTCGGCTACACCCCGGAGATGGCCGCCGCGACGGTCGTCAGCGACACCATGAACCCGGCGCCGCTGGAGGGCCAGCGGATGGGCGGCGAGCGGATCGACGCCGCCTTCGGCGGTGCGGTCGCCGGTCCGATCTGGCGGCAGGCCGTCGAGGACGCCCTGGACGGCGTCCCGGCCGGCGAGTTCACCGCGGTGCGGCTGCCGTCCGCCGCGGAGCCGTCCGACTCCGAGCAGCCGACCCCGGGGACGGGCCGGCCGACCCAGGGCGGCGGGCAGCCGGCCACCGGGCAGCCGACCCAGGGCGGGCGGCCCACCCGGGGCGGCGACCAGACGGCCCCCGCCACCGGCCGGCCCGTCCCGGGAGGCAGCGGGCGCCCGACCCACGGCACCGGCGGGACCACCCCGGCCACCGGGCAGCCCGGCCCGGGCGCGGGGCAGCCGAGCCCGAGCGGCGGTCAGTAACCGGTCGCGCCGTCGAGGCGCTCGCGCAGCAGGTCCGCGTGGCCGTCGTGGCGGGCGTACTCGGCGATCATGTGGACCAGGATGCGGCGCAGTGACACCGGCTGCCCGGTGGCCCGGTGTACACCGGTGACGTCCAGCGAGGGGGCGGCGGCGACGATCTCCCGCGAGCGCTCGCACTGGGCCCGCCAGACGGCGAGCGCCTGCGCCGGGTCGCCGTCGAGGGTCTCGAAGTCCTGGTCGGGGTCGTCGTCGGAGTAGTAGAGCATCTCCGTCGGCAGCCCGGCGAACTGCAGGTGCAGCCACCACCGCTCGACCCCGGCGAGGTGCCGCAGCAGCCCGTGCAGGGTCAGCCGGGAGGGCGGCACCGCGTGCTCGGACAGCTGCGCGGCCGTCAGCCCGGCGCACTTGAGGGCCAGCGTCTCGCGGTGGTGCTCCAGGTAGGCGGTGAGGATCTCCCGCTCGTCGCCGACCAGCGGGAGGGCGGGCCGGGCGCCGCCGTCGTCCCACGCCTGGGAGTAGTTCTGCGGCGGGATCTCGGGAACGGGGTTCGCCGTCGCGGGGTTCTCGGGGTTCTCGGTCATCCCGCCAGCCTGGCACGGGCCGCCGACAGTGCCCGGGAGCGGCGGTGCGTCAGGACGCCCCCGCGCCGAAGGGGCAGCCGCCGCCGGTCCTCCCGTCGGCGGGCCCGCCGGCCGGTGCCTCGAACGTGCCGAGCTCGGAGATGCGGTACCCGTCGGGGTAGCCGCGGACCTGCCGGCCGTCCCGGGCCAGGTGGGGCTTGCGGCGCGGCGGCAGCAGCCGGACCAGCCGGCCGCGCAGCCGCATCCCGCCGCGGACCAGCGCGGTGAGGACGGCCGGCGGCCTCGGGTAGCCGAACGCCTCCCGCAGCGGGTCGTCCAGCAGGCAGATCGAGGAGCGCCGCATCTGGACGCCGAGCGGGCGCGGGTACCAGCTCGCGGTGAGGTCCAGGGTCGCGTCGGAGACCGCCCGGCCGCCCTCGTCGAAGGCGAAGTTCGCCCGCTCGTAGGCGTCCAGCAGCCGCTCGAACTCCTCGTACGTCTCCGGGACGTCCCGCAGGCCCATGTGCCGGCCGAGCTCGCGGTAGTAGTTGACGGCGGCGCGGACCTCGTGCGCGGAGTACGGCCGCCAGCCGTAGTCGTCGAGCCAGCGCTTGGGCACCACCACGAAGGTGGCGAGGACGTAGACGAAGTCCTCGTTCGAGATCTCGTACCGCCGGTGCATCCCGTTCATCCGGCGGATCGCCTCACGGCCCTGCTCCGAGCCGAAGCCGTGCTCCAGCACGGCCTCCAGGATCAGCACGGTGTCGTCGTACCGCTTCTGCGCGCGCCCGGTGAACTCTCCCGTCCGGGCCAGCAGCCGGCCGATGGAGGGCACCGCGTAGGTGCGGTAGAGCGCGAAGCCGAGCGACTGGTTGGTGTCCCAGGGGAACTCGTACCAGCTGCTGATCCGGTAGATCTCCGCGTAGTCCGTCTCCGGATCGAGCTGCCGGATGCGGTCCAGCCAGTCGTGACGCTTCATCATGGACCTTCCGGCGGACTGGTACGGGAGCGGTCCCGACTGTAGGGGCTGTCCAAGATCACGGTCAACGGCGCCGCCCGCCCTGCCGCCCGCCCTGACGCCGGGCCTGCGGAGCGCCGTGGTGCCGCCGGGCCGCGGGCCGTGTCGCGGAGGTGTGCGGACCGTCGCGGGTGCAGGGTGGAGGGGTGACGGTGCACGGACGGCGGCGCCCGGCTGCCCTGCGCGGGGCGTGGCAGCGAGCCCATGCGCTGGTGATGATCCCGCTGGGCTTCATCGTGCTGATCTCGGTGGTCGACCTCGCCTCCCCGACCGACGTGCACCTCGGCCCGCTGCTGGTGGTCGCCCCCGCGATCACCGCCTCCTTCGGCGGCCCCTGGTTCACCGGCCTGATCGGCGCCCTGGCGGTGACCGCGCAGGTGGTCATCGGGATCTTCCACGGCGGCCTGTTCACCACCAACCACGAGACCCAGATCATCGCGCTGATCCTGGTCTCCACGCTGATCGTGCTGTACTGCCGCGTCCGGGAGAGACGCGGGCGCGAACTCACCCGGGTGCGGTCCGTCTCCGAGACGGTGCAGCGGGTGCTGCTGCGGCCGCTGCCCGACCGGCTGGGGCCGCTGCGGCTCGCCGCCCTCTACCTGCCCGCCGAGGACGAGGCCCTGCTCGGCGGCGACCTGTACGCGGCCACCCGGGTGCCCGGCGCCACCCGGGTGCTGATCGGCGACGTCCGCGGCAAGGGCCTCACCGCGATCGAGGACGCCGCCCAGGTGCTCGGCGCCTTCCGCGAACTCGCCCACCACCACACCGGGCTGCCGGGCCTCGCCGCCGCCCTCGACGCCGGCTTCGCCCGCCACCTGGCCGAGACCGCCGGGAACGCCACCGGGAGCGCGGACGGGAACGCGGGTGGGGACGACGCCGTCGAGCGCTTCGTCACCGTGCTGCTCGCCGACCTGCCCGACGACCCGGTGGAGCCGGTCCGGATCGCCAACTGCGGACATCCGCCGCCGCTGCTGCTGGCCGAGGGCAAGGCCGTCCGCACCCTGGAGGCGGTCCATTCCGCCCCGCCGATCGGACTCGGCACCCTGCCCGGCGCGCACTACCGGCAGGAGGCCTACGACGTGCACTCCGGCGAGACCCTGCTGCTCTACACCGACGGCGTCACCGAGGCCCGCGACGGCGAACGCGCCTTCTACCCGCTCGCCGAACGCGCCGCGGACTGGGGCGGCGTCGAGCCGTCCGCGCTGGTCGACCGGCTCCGCCGCGACCTGCTGGCGCACGTCGGCGGACGGCTGAAGGACGACGCCGCGGCGGTGGCCATCGAACGCGCCTGACCGGGCGGAGGCCCGGCAGGCGGAGGCCCGGCCGTCGGAGACTGGGCAGGCGGAGGCTCAGGGGCGGGCCGGGCGCTCCTGGACGGCCCAGCCGTTGCCGTCCGGGTCGGCGAAGAACACGAAGGAGTTCCAGTCCCCGCCCTTGCCCTCGGCCTTCACCCCGTCCTCGAAGTGCTGCACCGGGCTGACCTCGACGCCGCCCTCGACCAGGGCCGCCCTGGCCGCCTCGACGTCGTCCACCACCAGCTGCAGACCCTGCATCGAACCGGGCTGGGAGTCGCTGACCCCGGTGCCGATGATGATCGAGCAGGCCGAGCCCGGCGGGGTCAGCTGGACGATCCGGGCCTCCGCGCCGATCCGGGTGTCGGTGTCGACCACGAAACCGACCCGGTCGGCGTAGAAGTGCTTGGCCCGGTCCACGTCGGAGACCGGGACGACCACCACTTCGAGCTTCCAGTCCACGCTTCCCCGCCTCCGCCCGTCGCTCCCGCCTGCTGCGGTCCGGCCGCCGGCCCGCCTCCACCCACTGTGCTGGACGGGCCACTCGGCGTCCCGGCCGACACGCAGGGTCGCGGGCCGTGTGTTCCTGCAGTTCGGCCAGGCGATTCGGACTCGAAGAATGGCGAACGGATGTTCACCCCTGAGGGTGTGCCCGTTAGCGGTCGATGATCCGGCCGACCGGGATGCCGGCCGGAGCCGACAGGAGCAGGGCGGCGGTGAACGCGGCGGTCGCCTGCGCGGTGGTCCAGCCGGTGTCGGCGGTGATGCGCGGGGCGAGGACGGGGAAGGCGTAGTAGAGGATGCCCCAGCCGGTGATCCGGGTGATGCACGGGGCGGGCAACACGGCGCGGGGCCGCGACCGGTCCTCCGTTCCGGTCGCGGCCCCGCCGAGGTGAGTGGCAGTCACGGGCCGGTCAGCAGCCGCCGCTGGTGGAGCACGACGAGGATTCGGTGGCGGGGGCGCCGAGGGCGATCAGTTGGGGTGCGGCCGGCACCGAGCAGCAGCCACCGCCGTCGCTCCGGGCCGCGGCGGGCTCGTCGAACAGACCGGCGCCGCCGCAGACCCCGGTCTCGGGGAGGGTGAGTTCGACGCGCGCGGCCGCCTCCGCGTCGCCGGCGAGGCGGGCGGCGACCGATCGGACCTGCTCGTATCCGGTCATGGCGAGGAACGTCGGCGCCCGGCCGTAGGACTTCATGCCGACCAGGAACACGCCCTCCTCGGGGTGGGCGAGCTCGGCAGCGCCGTGCGGGTAGACGGTGCCGCAGGAGTGCTGGTTCGGGTCGATCAGCGGCGCGAGCGCGGTCGGGGCCTGGAGGCGCTCGTCGAGGCCGAGCCGGACCTCGGACAGGAAGGACAGGTCCGGGCGCAGGCCGGTCAGGACGACGACCTGGTCCACCGGTTCGCTGCGGCGGCCGTCCTCGGCGACCAGGACGACCTTGCCGCCCTCGGTCTGGACGGCGGCGGTGCGGAAACCGGTGAGCGCGCTGGCGTGGCCGTCCTCGACGGCCTTCTTCGCGCGCAGGCCGAGGGCGCCGCGGGCGGGCAGCTGGTCGGCCTCGCCGCCGCCGTAGGTGCTGCCGGTGATGCCGCGGCGCAGGACCCACACGGTGTGCGTACCGGGCTCGGTCTTGGCGAGGTCGGCGAGGTGGGCCAGTGCGGTGAACGCGGAGGCGCCGGTGCCGACCACCGCGGTGCGCTTGCCCGCGAACCGTTCCCGGACGGCCGGGTCCGCAAGGTCGGGGATCCGGTAGGAGATGCGGCCGTTCGCGGCGCGCTCGCCGAGAGCGGGCAGGCCGTTGGCGCCGAGCGGGTTCGGGGTGGACCAGGTCCCGGACGCGTCGACGACGGCGCGCACCAGGAGGCGCTCCTCGCGGCCGTCGGCGTGCTCGACGTGCACGGTGAACGGCTGCTCGTCGCGGCCGGAGTCGACGATGCGGTCCCGTCCGGCGCGGGCCACCCCGGTCACCCGGGTGTTGTAGCGGACGCGGTCGCCCAGCGCGTCGGCGAGCGGCTGCAGGTACTGCGTCGCCCAGTTGCCGCCGGACGGGTAGACGGTGCCGTCGGGCCGGATCCAGCCGGTGGGAGCCAGGAGCTTCTCGGCGGCCGGGTCGATCACCTCCGCCCACGGGGAGAACAGCCGCACGTGGGCCCACTCGCGCACCGCCGTGCCCGCGGAGGGCCCGGCTTCCAGCACCACGGGCTCGATGCCGCGCTCGATCAGGTGGGCGGCGGCGGCCAGGCCGATCGGACCGGCGCCGACGACGGCGACGGGCAGGGCGGCGGCGGGGGTGTTCTCGCTCATCTCAGGATCTCCGGCTCGATGGATCGGTCAGGCGTTTCGGACGGGGGCGGGTCAGCAGCAGCCGGTGCCGGCGGCGACGGCCTCGCTCTTGGCGGCCGGGGCGCAACAGGAGCCGGTCTCGGCGGCGTCCTTCGCGGTGCCGCAGCACGGGGTCGCCGCGGTCTCCACCTCGACCGTCGGGGCCGGGGCGTCGTTCTTGGCGCCGCAGCAGCCGGTGGTGGACCGGACGGCCGGGGCAGGGGCGGTGGGCTCGGTCATGGCTGCCTCCCGAAGGCGAACGGGGCCTTGTTTCGACGTTTGTCGATGGCCTGCCGTGTGGCCAGCATGACACCTGCTTCGATGGGCGTCAACATAGACGATTGTCGAAGTCGGAAGCTCTCGGTGGCGGATGTGCGGCCCCGTTCCGGCCGGCCGGGGCGGGACTTCCGAAGTGATTCGACAGATGCCAACATAGATACATGTCGAATCCCCAGGTGATCGAGCTGCCGGTGCTGGAGCCGGAGGCCGTGCCGTGCTGCCCGCCGCTGACCTCCGCCCCGCTGTCGGAGGAGGACTCGGTCAAGATGGCGGCGATGTTCAAGGCCCTGTCCGACCCGGTCCGGCTGCGGCTGTTCTCGCGCGTCGCGTCCCACGAGGGCGGCGAGGCCTGCGTGTGCGACATCCAGGACGTCGGCGTCTCCCAGCCCACCGTCTCCCACCACCTCAAGAAGCTCCGCGAGGCCGGCCTGCTCACCTCCGAGCGCCGCGGCACCTGGGTCTACTACCGCGTCGCCCCGGGCGTGCTCGCTGCCATGGCCGCCATGCTCACCGCAGCCGGCGGCTGACCGGACCCGCCCGCCTGCCCGGGTGCCCGGCTTGTCCGGGACTTCCCGCCCGCCCGATTCATCGACTATCGTCGATTGTCGATGAATGAGTCGAGCTGCACCACCCCCGTGATCGACGCCGAGGCCGCCGCGCTGTATGCGGCGTGGTTCAAGGCGCTCGCCGACCCGACCCGGATCCAGCTGCTGCACCTGCTCGCCACCGAGGGTCGCCCCATGAGCGTGGGCGAGATCGTCGAACGGTCGCCGATCGGGCAGTCCACGGTCTCCCACCACCTGAAGGTCCTCGCCGAGGTCCGCTTCGTCCTGCCCGAGAAGCACGGCACCTCCACCAGGTACGAGGTCAACCGGACCTGCCTTGCGGTCTTTCCGGCCGCGGTCACGGCGATCCTGGGCGAGAGCGAGGACACCGGCCATGCCCGCTGATGTCGCGATCGTCCCGATGGCGGACTCCCACGCGGGGCAGGTGCTGGCGATCTACCAGGCCGGTATCGACGAGGGGAACGCCACCTTCGAGACCGCGGCCCCGAGCTGGGAGGCGTTCGACGCCGCCAAGCTGCCCGACCACCGCTTCGTCGCCCTCGGCGAGGCCGGTGAGGTGCTGGGCTGGGTCGCGGCGAGCCGGGTCTCGGACCGGTGCGCGTACGCCGGGGTGGTCGAGCACTCGGTCTACGTCCACCCCGGCGCGCGTGGCCGCGGCGTCGCCGGCCGGCTGCTGGAGGCACTGATCGCCTCGACGGAGGCGGCCGGGATCTGGACGATCCAGTCCGGGGTGTTCCCGGAGAACACCGCCAGCCTCGCCCTGCACGCGCGGGCGGGGTTCCGGGTGATCGGCATCCGGGAGCGCATCGGCCGCCACCACGGCACGTGGCGCGACGTCGCGCTGATCGAGCGCCGCAGCCCGGTCGTCGACTGAGCGGTGCGTCAGGCGAGAAGCTGCTGGATCTCCGCGACGGCGGAACGGGCGGTGCGGCCGACGCCGATGAGCGTGGCGGACGCCGGACCGGTCCAGTCGCCGTAGCCGAGCAGATGGATGCGCTCGTCGGCCAGGGCCCGGGTGCCGTCGGTGGGGATACGGCCGGCGCCGCCGCGCAGGCCGAGTGCGGCGAGCGGCCCGAGGGCCGGGCGGAAGCCGGTGCACCAGATGACCGCGTCGCACGGCCACCGCTCCCCGTCCTCCCGGACCACCGCGTCCGCCTCCATCCGTTCGAACATCGGACGGGCGGTGAGCAGGCCCCGGTCGCGGGCGGCGCGGACGGGCGGGACGGTGACGATGTCGCCGAGGTCGGAGATCCGCGGCCCGTCGCCGGCGACGCGGCGGGTGGCGATCTCGAACAGGGCCCGGCCGTCGATCTCGTCCGGGAGGAAACGCGGCGGGCGCAGGGTGGTCCAGCGGACGGCGGCGGCCTGCCCGGCGAGGTCGGCGGCGATCTGGGCGCCGGAGTTCCCGCCGCCGACCACGACGACCCGCCGGCCGGTGAAGTCGGCGGCGGTGCGGTATCCGTGGGTGTGGAGCTGGCGGCCCGCGAAGGCCTCCCGGCCGGGCAGCGCGGGGAGGAACGGCCGGGACCAGGTGCCGGTGGCCATGACCAGCGCCCGGGTGAGCCAGGTGCCGGTATCGGTGTGGGCCAGCAGCAGGCCGTCGCCGGTGTCCTCGATTGCCCGGACCGTCACGGGGCGGTGGACGGGCAGCTCGTACCGCTTCTCGTACTCGGCCAGGTACTGGGCGACGTGCTCGGCATCCGGGTAGGTCTGCCCGGCCTGGTGGGGCATCGGCCGGCCCGGCAGCGATGAGTAAGCGGCCGGGGAGAACAGGCGCAGGCTGTCCCAGTAGTGCTGCCAGGAGCCGCCCGGAGCATCGGCCGCATCGAGGACGGCGAAGTCGAGCTTCGTGCGGCGCAGGTAGTAGCCGGCGGCCAGGCCGGCCTGACCGCCGCCCACGACCAGGACGTCGACGGCTGCGGGCTGCTGGCTCATGAGCGTCTCCCGGAGATGGCGCGGCCGCCGCACACGTTGGAGGGGTGTGCGACGGCCGGTGGCGGCTACTTGCGGCCGGTGCGGTGGGCGAAGATCAGTACGACCAGCGCGAGGCCCACGGCGCCGCCGATCAGCTGCATTCCGATGAACCCGGGAACCGAGGACGGGGCGATGCCGGCGAAGGTGTCGGTGAACGCGCGGCCGATCGTCACCGCCGGGTTCGCGAACGAGGTGGAAGAGGTGAACCAGTACGCGGCACCGATGTAGGAGGCGACCGCGACGGGGGCGAACCGCAGCAGGTCGCTCTTGCCCAGACCGAAGATCAGCAGCACCAGGCCGGCTGTGGCGACGACCTCGCCGAGCAGCAGGTGCCCGGCCGAGCGGTCGTGCGTCGACCACTCGACGAGGGGCTTGCCGAACATGGCGTCCGCCAGGATCGCACCCGCGATCGCACCGGCGATCTGCGCCGGGATGTACGCGGCGACCTCCCGCGCGCCGAGGCCCTTCGGGTCCTTGCGGCCGGACCACCACTCCGCGAGGGTGACGACCGGGTTGAAGTGCGCGCCGGAGACCGGGCCGAGGAGCAGGATCAGCACGCCGAGGCCGAAGACGGTGGCCAGGGAGTTGGCCAGCAGCTGCAGGCCGACGTCCTGGCTGAGCTCGGTGGCCTGGATGCCGGAGCCGACCACGACCGCCACCAGTGCGGCGGTGCCGACCGACTCGGCCGCGAGGCGGTTCAGCAGCGGCACCGGCGGCGGCTCGACCGCCAGCGGCTCCTCGGCGGCGTCCACGTGGTTCACGGGGTCAGTCTCGGATCTCGCCTCGTCCATGACGCTCAAGGACACTCCTCATGCAGGGCGGGGAAAGCCGCCGGTGGGACTGTGGGGGGATTCAGCAGGAGCGCTTGCGGCCTGCTGCCTCGCGGGCGGTGGCGGCCAGCCCGGCAAGGTCTCCGGCCAGGGCCTCCAGGGCCTCGGGGCGGAGCGAGTAGTAGGTGAAGCGCCCGCACGGCTCGGTGTCCACGAGGCCGGCGTCCCGAAGGAGCTTCAGGTGGTTCGACAGGTTGGTCTGTCTGGCGCCGGTCTCCGCCACCAGATGGGTCGTGCACAGCGCCTCGCGGGCGAGGAGCTGGACGATCCGCATCCGCAGCGGGTCGGCCAAGACCCTCAACACATCACTGTCGACTGACGTCACCATGGGCTGATACGTTACCGGTGCCGAGCCCGCTTGGCGAGCCCCGCCGCCCGGCCGCCACCGGGGTTGACCTGCGGTTCCTTCCGGCTGCATCGCCGGTCGGATGCCGCTGAAATCCCCGGTCGTCCCGCATCGGATCCGGGGTCACCGCACAACGAAGGACATGCCACCGATGACCACCACGCCGCTCGCCTCCGTGCTGTTCGTCTGCATCCACAACGCCGGCCGCTCCCAGATGGCCGCGGGCTTCCTCACCCACCTCGCCGGCGACCGCGTCGAGGTCCGCTCCGCCGGATCCGTGCCCGGCGAGATGGTCAACCCGTCCGCCGTCGCCGCGATGGCCGAGCTCGGCATCGACATCTCCGACCAGAAGCCGAAGATCCTCACCACCGAGGCAGTCCAGGCGTCCGACTACGTCATCACCATGGGCTGCGGCGACGCCTGCCCGTACTTCCCCGGCAAGAAGTACCTCGACTGGAAGCTGGAGGACCCGGCCGGCCAGGGCGTCGAGGCCGTCCGCCCGATCCGCGACGAGATCAAGACCCTGATCGAAGGCCTGATCGCCGAGATCGACGCCAAGGCCGCCGCACGGGAGAGCTGACGCGCCCCGCCGCCGGGGACGGCTGCCGGCCGGCGGTCTCGGGGTCCGTGAGGGGGCCGTCCTCCTGACCGCCCTTCGCGGGCCGGAAGGCCTCCTGCATGAGCTTGGTGCCGAGGAGGCTGTGCTGGTGCTGCTGAATCAGGCTCGGGTGCGGCGGTCACCCTGCTGACGACCAGATGGGGTTGGTGCAGCGGGGCGGCGGCGGACGCGTTCGCGCAGCACCGTGTCGACCAGGGCGAGCGTGTGCTCGTCCAGAACGGCGGTGCGGGGGCCGTCGGACCGGGAGCGGTGAGGTGGTCCGCCACCAACCCGGTCGCCACCCGCCTCGACCCACTGCGGCTCGGCCTGTGACCCGTGTCCGGACGGGATGTCAGGCCAGGGCCGCCGCCACGGCCGCCTCGGCGTGCAGCCGGGTGGTCGGGAAGACCGGCACCGGGCTGTCCTCGGGCCCGACCAGCAGCTCGATCTCGGTGCAGCCCAGCACCACGCCCTCGGCGCCGCGGGCCACCAGGCCGGCGATCACCTCGCGGTACGCGGCCCGGGACTCCTCGCGGACCACGCCGAGGCACAGCTCCTCGTAGATCACCCGGTGCACCTCGGCCCGCCCGGCGGCGTCCGGCACCAGTACCTCCAGGCCGTGTCCGGCGAGGCGGCCCCGGTAGAAGTCCTGCTCCATGGTGAAGGCGGTGCCGAGCAGGCCGATCCGGCGCAGCCCCGCGGCCCGGACGGCCCCGGCCGTGGTGTCGGCGAGGTGCAGCAGCGGCACGTCCACCGCCGCCTCGACCCGGTCGGCCACCTTGTGCATGGTGTTGGTGCAGATCAGCAGCAGGTCGGCGCCAGCCGCGGCCAGCGAGCGCGCGGCCCCGGCCAGGACCTCGCCCGCCTCGTCCCAGCGGCCGGCGGTCTGCAGCCGCTCGATCTCGGCGAAGTCGACCGAGTACAGCACGCACTTCGCCGAGTGCAGCCCGCCGAGCCGCTCCCTGGTGAGCTCGTTCAGCAGCCGGTAGTACTCGGCGGTCGACTCCCAGCTCATTCCGCCGATCAGTCCGATCGTCCTCATCGCGCCACTCTCGCACACCGCCCGGCCGGGCCCCGCCGGGGGTTCGGCCGGGGGTTCAGCAGCACCGGCCCTCGGCGCCGGCCCGGGTGAAGTCGCCGGCTGCGAGCGCCCCGGCGGGGATCGTGAAGTAGAGCGAACCGGCGTCGCCCCAGCCCCAGTTCAGTTCGGCGTCACCGGCGAGCTGCAGCAGGTGGACGGCGGGCCCGTCGGCGTCCCGGACGGTCACCGGGGAGCCGTAGGAGGTGTCCGGCCAGCCGAAGGCGCGGTGGCGGTCGGCGGTGTTGCCGTTCAGGCCCTCCATGGTGTCGAGGAGCAGCGAGGGGGCGCCCCAGTGCGCGTCCCGGTCGAAGGGGAGGTCCTCGTCCTCGACGTCCCAGCAGTCAGGGAGCATGACGACCCCTTCGGTGCGGACGGGCACCGCGGGGTAGCGCGTCGCAGGTCCGGGCGCGTCCGTCTCCACGGCCCGCGCCGGGTCGGCGGGGAGCACCCGGTACATGGCGGGGGAGGAGGTGTCGAGCTTCGCGTACTGCTCGTACGGGACGTCCGGGTCGAGTTGGAAGAAGTTCAGCAGGCCGGGCCGGACGGGCAGGTGGTCGCCGAGCCAGGGGGCGAGCGCGTCGGTGTCGAGGACGGCGAGCAGGGAGAGCGGCATGCCGTCGTGGACGGGCCAGGGGGTGCCGGGCTCCAGCAGGGCGGGGCCGCCGAGCCGGCAGCGGCCGGTGGCCGGGGCGCCGTCGGCCGGGCGCTCCAGCCGGAAGCCCCGGCGGGCCGTCGCGGCGAACCGGCCGCCGGCCTCCTCGCCGAGCCGTTCGGTGCAGATCAGGTGCAGGGCGGCGTCGTCCTCGAACTCCATGCCCGTGATCGTCCCAGGGCCGGGGAAACCGGTTGGCAGCGGGCCGCCGCGGCGGGTACGACTGGTGGCCATGACCCTCACCGCGCCCGGTTTCGCCCCCGTCCCGCTCGACCTCGGGGACGTCCTCCTGCTGCCCTGGGGCGCCGGGCTGCTGCGGTACGCGCCGGGCGTCGCCCGGATCACCGCGGACGAGGAGGTCGCCCTGTGGAACCCGATCCACGAGACCGACCCCGAGGCCTGGATCCTCGGCCACGCGGACGGCGGCAGCGGGGACGTCGCGGGCTTCGCCGTGCTGGACGCGGCCACCGCGGCCCTGCTCGGCACGGTCGGCCTGTACTGGCCGAACCGTGCCGACGGGCAGGCCGCCATCGGCTACCGGCTGCTGCCGGAGGCCCGCGGCCGCGGCGTGGCGACCCGGGGCACCGCGGCGGCCGCCCGCTGGGCGTTCGCCACCGCGGGTGTCCGCCGGATCGAGCTGTGCCACGCCGTCGGCAACACCGCCTCCTGCCGGGTCGCCGACCGCTGCGGCTTCCCGCTGGAGGGCACCCTGCGGGCCTCGCACCGCTACGGAGACGGCCGCCACCACGACGAGCACCTGCACGCCCGCCTCGCCGGAGACCCGGAGCCCGTGGCCTTCGGCGCGGCCCGCTGAGGGTTCACTCCCGGGCGGTCGGCATGCCGATCAGGACGGGCCCGTCCGCTGCGCCGCGGGTGCAGGCGTCGTGGCAGTCGGCGTCCAGGCTGCAGCAGAGCGAGCAGACGGTGCCCTCGTGGAACGGGCAGTGCGCGGTGTCCGGCACCTCGTACGCGGTCTCGCAGACCGTGCACACCCGGGTGTCGGTGGCATCCGCGTTGCCGGCGTCCGGGTTGGGCCGGGCCAGGTAGTAGCGGCCCCCGGTGGCCTTGGCGATCAGCGGGCTGAGCGCCATGGCCAGCACCAGCGCGACGAACGGGCTGAACGCCTTGGCGTACGTGCCGAACCAGCCGAAGAAGGCGGCGATGGAGACCGCGGCGGCCACGCACATCGCCCCGAAGCCGGCCGGGTTGACGGCGTACAGGTGGGCCCGCTTGAACTCGATGTGCTTCGGGCTCAGCCCCAGCGGCTTGTTGATCACCAGGTCGGCGGTGACGGCGCCGATCCAGGCGATCGCCACGTTGGAGTAGAAGCCGAGCAGGCTGCCCAGGGCGCTGAACATGTCGAGCTCCATCAGCAGCAGCGCGATGCCGCAGTTGAGGAAGATGTACCAGACCCGCCCGGGGTGGCGGTGGGTCAGCCGGGAGAAGAAGTTCGACCAGGAGAGCGAGCCGGAGTAGGCGTTGGTCGAGTTGATCTTGATTTGCGAGACGACCACGAACAGGCCGGCCAGCGGCAGCGCCGCCGCGCCCAGCCAGGGCCGCAGCGACTCCACGTACGGCGCGATCGGCTCCAGCGCCCTGGTCTCGCCGACCGCGTCCAGCGCGGCGAACGCCAGCAGCGCGCCGCCCAGTTGCTTCAACGCGCCGATCACCACCCAGCCCGGACCGGCGGCCAGCACCGCGAGGTCCCAGCGGCGGGCGTTCTCCGGCGTGCGCCTCGGCATGAACCGCAGGTAGTCCGCCTGCTCGCCGATCTGCGCGATCAGCGACAGCGCCACGCCCGTGCCGAGCCCGAAGCCGAGCAGGGTGAACCCGGAGCCGACCCCGGCGGTGCCGCCGAAGTGCGTGAACGCGCCGAAGACACCGGGGGAGTGGAACGCCAGCACCACGAAGGGCGCGACCAGCCCGACGATCCACACCGGCTGCGTCCACGCCTGCATCCGGGCGATCCAGCTCATCCCCTTGAACACGATCGGGATCACGACCAGCGTGGTCAGCAGGTAGCCGACCGGCAGCGGGACGTGCAGCACCTCGTGGAGGGCCTGCGCCATGATCGAGCCCTCGAGGGCGAAGAAGATGAACGTGAAGCTCGCGTACACCAGCGAGGTCAGGGTCGAGCCCAGGTAGCCGAAGCCCGAACCGCGGGTCAGCAGATCCATGTCGACGCCGTTCGCCGCACACGCCCGGGCGATCGGGATGCCGGTCAGGAAGATCACCACGGCGGCCGTCAGGATCGCCGCCAGCGCATTGGTGAAGCCGTACGACATCACGATGCCCGCACCGATCGCGTAGTCCGCGAGGTAGGCGATACCGCCGAGCGCCGTCGACGCCACCGCCGTCGGCGACCAGCGGCGGAAGGAGTGCGGCGCGTACCGCAGCGAGTAGTCCTCCAGAGACTCGTCCGCCGCGCTGCCCCGGTACGAGCGGCGCGGCCCGGTGCCCGGCAGTCCGCCGTCGTCGGGCCGGGCCGGGGCGTGCGGGCTGGTCGTGTCGGTCATGTCACCGCTCCCGTCTGTCCTCGGGTTGTGCGGCGAGGGTAGGGGCGAGGGGTTAAGCGCACCGGCGCGCCGCGGTTTCACCGCCGTAACTGCATCCGGTCGGTGACGCACCGTCAACCGGACACGCCGACGGCCGCGGGCGGGGCCTGCCGGCCGGGGACCGGCAGGCCCGCGGCGGCGTCAGCCCAGCGGTTCGCGGCCCTTGCCGGGCGGGCCGGCGAAGGCCTGCACGATCGGCAGCCAGGCCCGCGCCGTGTCCCCGACCGCGGTCAGCGCGAGGTCGTCGAGGTGCCGCCGCCGGGTGGCGAGCAGGCAGAAGTCCAGTGCGGGGCCGGTGATCCGGTCGGCCGCGTCCTCGGCACCCCACGTCCACGACTCGCCCGCCGGTCCGGTGAGTTCGACCCGCACCGGCACCTGTGGCGCGGGCAGGCCGTGCACCGAGAACGCGAACCCCATGGTCCGCACCCCCAGGTGCGCGATGTGCCGCAGCCGGGCGGTCGGCGGCCGGACGGCGCCCAGCGCGTCGGCGACGTCCTGCCCGTGCGCCCAGGTCTCCATCAGCCGGGCGGTGGCCATCGACGGCGCCTTCATCGGCGGCCCGAACCACGGCAGCCGGGTCTCCGGCGCGACGGCCGCCAGCGCCGCCGCGAGCTCCGCCCGGCCGGCCCGCCAGCGGCCGAGCAGCACCTCCGGCGGTTCTCCGGCGCCCTCCGCCGCGCCGCGCTCCACCACGTCGAACCCCGCCTCGAACGCCTGCTGCGCCTCGGCCGTGAACCGCTCCGGGTCGCTCGCCGCGAGCAGCGACCAGCGGTCCGTCCAGGCCAGGTGGGCCAGCTGGTGGGCGATCGTCCACCCCTCGGCGGGAGTGGCCTTCGCCAGTCCCGCGGCGTCCAGGTCCGCCACCAGGGCGTCCAGTCCGTCGCTCTCCGCCGCGAGGTCCGCGAGCAGCGCGGTGATGTCGGCCATCCGTCTCCCCTTCTCGTCCATGTCCCGTGGTGCGGGCAGGCCCATCCTGCTGCCGCACGCCTCCCCGAACCAGGGGGCCCGTGTGAGAATCGCCCGGTGAGGAGCGCAGCCCCCGAACCCCCGGACACCCGCGCCGCCGAGCTGGTCCGCTCCGCGGTGCTCGCGGACCTGGCCCGCCGGGTGGTCGCCGACTGCGGCGCGGACGTCGGCCTGGTCGGCGTGCCCGACGCCCGGGGCGCCGAGGGCGCCGAGGGCGCCGAGGGCGCCGAGGACGCCATGGTGCTGCGCCACTGGGCCGGCACCCGCGCCGACCTGCTGCACAACCTCCGGGTGCCGGCCGGCACCGGCCTCGGCGGCCGGGCCCTCGCCGAACGCGCGCCCGCCTGGGTGCCCGACTACCGGGCCGCGACCACCATCTCCCACCACTACGACGCGGCGGTCGGCGCCGACGACCTGTACGCGATGCTCGGCGTGCCCCTCGTCCACGACGGTGCGGTGCACGGCGTGGTGTACGCCGCCCTGCGCACCGTGGTGCCGTTCGGCGACGTGCGGATCGGCGCGGTCGCCGAGCTGGCCCGGACGGCCACCAGGGCGCTGGCGGGCGCCGCGGCCTGGGGCGGCCGGGCGGCCGGCCGCTCCGCGGAGGCGGGGCTCACCCCGCGCGAGCACGAGGTGCTGCGGTGGGCGGCGACCGGCCGGACGAACCCGGAGATCGCCGCCCGCCTCGGCCTCAGCAGCCACACCGTGACGGGCTACCTGAAGAGTGCGATGCACAAGCTCGGCGCCCGCAACCGGGTCGAACTGGCCGTCGCCGCCCGCGAGCGGGGCATCCTCGGCTGACCGGAATGAATTGAGGATCCGTCAGTTGACGCCGCGCTCCCGGCCGGACCAGTACGGCTCGCGCAGCCGGAACTTCTGCAGCTTGCCGGTGGCGGTGCGGGCCAGCGCGGTGCGGAACTCCACCGAGGTGGGCGACTTGTAGCCGGCCAGCCGCTGCTTGCAGTGCGCGATCAGCTCGGCCTCGTCGGCCTTCGCGCCCTCGCGGAGCACTACCAGCGCCTTGATGGTCTCGCCCCACTTCTCGTCGGGCACGCCGATCACCGCGACCTCCTCGACCGCCGGGTGCCCGTACAGGCAGTCCTCGACCTCGATCGAGGAGACGTTCTCGCCGCCGGTGATGATGACGTCCTTCTTGCGGTCGGAGATGGTGAGGTAGCCGTCGGTGAGGGTGCCGCCGTCCCCGGTGTGGAACCAGCCGTCCTGCAGCGCGGCCGCCGTCTCGTCGGGGCGCTCCCAGTAGCCGTCCAGCACGGTGTTGGAGCGGACGAGGACCTCGCCCTGCCCGTCCACCCGCACGGTGGTGCCGAGCGCGGGCGCACCGGCCTGCACCAGCTTCTCGGCGCGTTCGGCGGGCGGCAGGGCGTCCCACTCGGCGCGGGTGCGGTTCACGGTGACCGCGGGCGAGGTCTCGGTCAGCCCGTAGAGCTGCATGAACTCCCAGCCCAGTTCGGCCTCGACGCGCTGCACCACGGAGGTCGGCGGGGGAGCGCCGGCCACCACCATCCGCACCCGGTCCCGGCCGGGCAGCGGCCCGTCCCAGGTCTCGGCGGCGGCGAGCACGGCGGCGACCACCGCGGGCGCGCCGCACAGGAAGGTCACCCCGTGCTGCTCGATCCGGCGCAGGATCTCGGCGCCGTCGACCTTGCGCAGCACCACGTGCTTGCCGCCGACGCCGGTGATCACGTAGGGCAGGCCCCAGCCGTTGGCGTGGAACATCGGCAGGGTGTGCAGGTAGACGTCCCGGTCGCCGGCCCCGAAGTGCAGGCCCATCAGCGTGGCGTTCAGCCACAGGTTGCGGTGGGTGAGCCGGACCCCCTTGGGGCGCGCGGTCGTTCCGCTGGTGTAGTTGATCGTCGCGGTGTCCGACTCGGCGACGGGGTGCCGCACCGGCTCGCGGTCGAAGGCGTACAGCTCCCGGTCGCTCTCCGCGCCGAGGACGAAGCGGTGCTCGACCGGCACCCCGGCCAGCGCGTCCGCCACCTCCGGGTCCATCAGCAGCACCGAGGCGCCGCTCTGCTCGACGATGTAGGCGACCTCCTCGGCCTTCAGCCGGAAGTTCACCGGCACCAGCACCCGGCCGAAGCCGCTCACACCGAAGAAGGAGGTCATCAGGCGGGCGGAGTTCTGCGAGACGACGGCCACCCGCGCGCCGGGCCCGACCCCGAGCCGGTCGAGGCCGGCGGCCTGGGCGCGGGCCAGTTCGGCCATCCTGCGGTAGGTCACCTCGCCCCAGGACCCGGCCGGCTGCACCGGCTCGTCGACGATCCCGATCCGGTCGCCGTACACCTGCTCGGCCCGGTCGAGGAAGTCCATCACGGAGAGTGGAGTCTGCATGGGGCCACTGTGCCCGCGGCCCCGGCGCCCGGACACCCCCGATCGGGGGTGTTACGCACAACGGCGTACCCCGTCGCCGGCCCGCCCCGGGCGGCCGCACCGCCGTGTGCGACGGCGCCGCGCGTCGCAGCGCCGCGGCGGACGGGCCCGGACCCATGCTGGGGGTGAGACGCTGCCGGACGGAGAGGCGGGCACACCATGGCGAGGATCGCGGTCTTCGGCGCCAACGGGTCGATCGGCCGGTGCATCGTCACCGAGGCGCTCTCCCGCGGACACCGGGTCACCGCGGCCGTCCGCGACCCCGCCCGCTACCAGGGGCTCACCCCGGAGATCACCCGCGGCGACGTGCTCGCCGCCGAGGACGTCACCCGGGTCGCCGAGGGCCAGGACGTCCTGGTCAGCGCGGTCGGCGGCGGGGACGGCCCGGGCACCCGGCGGCTGGTCGAACCGGCCGCCCGGGCCCTGGTCGCCGGTCTGCGCGCACTCGGCTCGGCCGCCCCGCGGCTGATCGTCGTCGGCGGCGCCGGGAGCCTGGAGACCGCACCCGGCGTCTGCGTCTGGGACACCCCCGGGCTGACCGCCGACGTGCGGGAGATGATGCACGCGCACGGAGAGGCCCTCGCCTTCTTCCGCACCGTCGCCGACCTGCAGTGGACGGTGCTCAGCCCGGCGGCCGACCTCCTGCCGGGCGAACGCACCGGGCACTACCGCACCGACACCGACCGCCTGGTGATCGACGCCGAGGGCCGCAGCGCCGTCAGCATCCCCGACTTCGCGGTCGCCCTGGTCGACGAGATCGAGCAGCCCCGGCACCTCGGCGAGCGCTTCACCTGCGCCCACTGAGGGGCCGTCGGGCCGGGTGCGGCGTTCAGCCGATCTGCACCGAGCGCTTGGCCAGACCCATCCAGAAGCCGTCGATCACGCTGCGCTGGGTGCCGAGCTCGGCCTCGCCGGCGCCCAGGGTCACGAACAGCGGGGCGAAGTGCTCGGTGCGCGGGTGGGCGAAGCGGCCGGCCGGCGCCTTGTGCTCGAAGTCGAGCAGCGCGTCCACGTCCTTCGCCTCCAGGGCGCGGCGGCCCCAGTCGTCGAACTCGGCCATCACCGAGGAGACCCGGCCGTCGGTGCTGAGCGCCCGCAGGTTGTGGGTGAAGAAGCCGCTGCCCACGATCAGCACGCCCTCGTCGCGCAGCGGGGCGAGCCTGCGGCCGATCTCCATCAGCCGCTGCGGGTCGAGGGTGGGCAGCGACACCTGCAGCACCGGGACGTCCGCGTCCGGGAACATCTCCACCAGCGGCACGTACGCGCCGTGGTCGAGGCCGCGGTCCGGGATGTCCTGCACCGGCATGCCGGCGGTGCGCAGCAGCTTGCGCACGCCGTCCGCGAGGGCGGGCGCGCCGGGCGCCGCGTACTGCACCCGGTAGTAGTGCTCGGGGAAGCCCCAGAAGTCGTAGACCAGCGGGACGGTGGTGGTGGCGCCCAGCGCGAGCGGGGCCTCCTCCCAGTGCGCGGAGACCATGAGGATCGCGGTGGGCCTGGGCAGGTCGGCGGACCATGCGGCGAGCTGACCGGGCCAGACCGGGTCGTCGGCGAGCGGCGGCGCGCCGTGCGAGAGGTAGAGGGTGGGCATGCGCCCGGGGGCTGCGGTGCTCATGGTGGTCGTCCTCCGTGGCCTGTCACCAGTGGTTCAAATTTTAACCACCTGGTGTCGACGGTACACCCTCATTCAAATTTGAACAACCACGGTACGATCGACCCATGGACGAACCCCGTTGGCTGAACGAGAACGAGATGGCCGCCTGGCGCGGCTTCGTCGCCGCCACCAACCTCGTCGCCCGCCACCTCGAACGCCAGCTCAAGGAGGACGCCGGCCTCTCCCACACCCAGTACGAGATCCTCGTCCAGCTCTCCGCCGCCCCCGACGGCTCGCTGCGGATGACCGACCTCGCCGACCGCCTCCTCACCTCCAAGAGCGGCCTCACCTACCAGGTCGGCCAACTCGAACGCAGCGGCCTGGTCTCCCGACGCTCCTGCCCCAGCGACGTCCGCGGCGTCTTCGCCGAGATCACCGACCAGGGCTGGGAGGCGCTGCGCGCCGCCGCCCCCGGCCACGTCGCCGCCGTCCGCGAGGCGCTCATCGACGTCCTCACCCCCGCCCAGCTCACCGGCCTCGCCGACAGCCTCGGCACCGTCGCCGCCCGGCTGCGCCCCCGCACCGACTGACGCGGCCCCCCGGCCGTCCTCAGCGGCGCCTCGCACCCGCGGCGGCCCGGGGGCGGGCGGCCGGGGCCCGGTCCGGACCGGCCGCGGGCGCGCAGAGCAGGGCGGCGCGGAGGTCGAGGCGGTCCTGCAGCCGGGCGAGGCTGCGGCCGGTGAGCTCCTCGATCCGGCGCAGCCGGTAGTGCACGGTGTTGACGTGCAGGTGGAGCGCCTCCGCGGTGCGCGTCCAGGAGCAGTCGTGCGCCAGGAAGGCGTCCAGCGTGCCCAGCAGCGAAACGGCGTTCGCCCGGTCGTGGGCGGCCAGCGGGGCGAGCAGCCGGTGGTGGAACGCGGCCCGGACCTCCGGCGGGGTGCCGAGCAGCAGCGCCGCCAGCGAATCGGTCTCCGCGCTGCTGGCCACCGTGCCGGCGGGGGCGGACTCCAGCGCGTACGCGGCCTGCACCAGTGCCCCGCCGAGCGCGGCCGGCGGTCCGACGCCCGCCCGCAGGGTCCGCCGCCCGGTCAGCCGGGACTGCAACCGGGGCAGCGCGGCCCGTAGCGCGCGGGTGGTCTCGGCCGGTGCGGCGGCGGTGAGGGCGCAGGCGCCGCCCCGGCGGTCCGGAGCGGCGGCGAACGGCTCCCCCGTCCCGTGCAGCGCCTCGGCCAGCGCCGCGCAGGCCCAGCCCGCGGGGGCGCCGTCG